>NZ_JBRREB010000015.1:0-85877 GCF_056759995.1 Stenotrophomonas sp. STEN030
CCGGCATCCCGCCGCCCCGCCCCCCCGCCGGGCCGGGGCGGGGGCGGGGGCGCCCCCCCCCCGCGCCCCCCCCCCCCCCCCCCCCCCCCACTACAGGGTCAGGAGCCGCTGCGACTTTTTGACGCACTGCGACATCCGGTCACATCCGTTCTTAACCAATACAGGACCAGAATCGCCCCAATTAAAGAGTTGCGGAGAAGCGGCCGTGGAAGCGCTGCTGTTGTCCCGGATCCAATTCGGATTCGTCGTCAGTTTTCATGTGCTGTTTCCTGCCTTCACCATCGGCACGGCCAGCTGGCTGGCCTTCGTCGAATGGCGTTGGCTGCGTACCCGCAATCCGGTCTGGCGTGAGCTGTTTTTCTTCTGGCAGAAGATCTTCGCGGTGTCCTTCGGCATGGGCGTGGTCAGCGGCATCGTCATGGCGTTCCAGTTCGGCACCAACTGGCCGCGCCTGAGTGAAGTGGCTGGCACGGTGATCGGGCCGCTGCTGACCTACGAGGTGTTGACCGCGTTCTTCCTCGAAGCCAGTTTCCTTGGCGTGATGTTGTTCGGCTGGGAAAAGGTCTCGCCGCGCCTGCACTTCTTCTCCACCTGCATGGTGGCGCTGGGCACGCTGTTCTCGACGTTCTGGATCCTGTCCTCCAACAGCTGGCTGCATACCCCGGCCGGCTACACGCTGGTCGATGGCATCGTGCATCCGCAGGATTGGTGGCAGATTGTTTTCAATCCGTCATTCCCGTATCGCTTGGCGCATATGGCGCTGGGTTCGTTCATCACCACGTGCTTTGTCATCGGTGGTGTCGGTGCCTGGTATCTGCGCCGTGGCGTGCATGTGGAGGCCGGCCGCAAGATGTTGGTCGCTGCGGTCGCGTTTGCGGCGTTGACGGTGCCAGTGCAGATCTTTGTCGGTGACATGCATGGTTTGAACACGCTGGAACACCAGCCGATGAAGATCGCCGCGATGGAAGCGCACTGGCATGAAAGCAAGCCAGGTGAAGGCGTACCGCTGGTGGTGTTCGCGGTGCCGAATGAAAAGGAGGAGCGCAATGATTACGAGATTGCGATTCCCAAGCTCGGCAGCGTGATCCTGACCCACAGCACGGATGGCACGTTCGCGCCGCTGACCTCGGTGCCGGCCAGCGAGCGGCCGCCGGTGGTGCCGGTGTTCTACGCGTTCCGCATCATGGTCGGGATCGGTTCGTTGATGCTGTTGGTTGCGTGGATTTCGGCTTTCCAGTTGTGGCGTGGACGCCTGTTGCAGTCGAAGTGGCTGCTGCGCGGTTGGAACTGGATGTTGCCCAGCGGTTTCGTCGCGCTGGTGGCGGGTTGGTTCGTCACCGAAATGGGCCGGCAGCCTTGGGTGGTTTATGGCGTGCTGCGTACCGCTGATGCAGTCGGTACGCAGAGTGTGTGGATGACGGTGTTGTCGTTGGTGGTGTACGTGATCGGCTATCTGTTCGTGTTCGGCTGGGGCATCTGGTACCTGGTCAAGATCATGCGCAGTGGGCCCAAGCCGCATGATCTGCCGCCGCGCGATGACGGCATGCATACCCCGGCGCGGCCGCTGTCCGGCGTCAACGAACCACTGGAGGAGCGCTGACATGGAGATGACAACCTGGCTGCCGGTGGCATGGTTCGCAGTGATTGGTTTCGGCGTGCTGATGTACGTGGTGCTGGATGGCTTCGTGCTCGGCATCGGCATCCTGGCGCCGTTCGCCGAGGACGAGCAGCAGCTCGACGTGATGATGAATACCGCCGCGCCGATCTGGGACGGCAATGAAACCTGGTTGGTGCTCGGCGGTGCCGGTCTGATGGCGGCGTTCCCCAAAGCCTATGCGGTGCTGCTGTCGGGCCTGTACCTGCCGGTGCTGCTGCTGGTGATGGGGCTGGTGTTCCGCGGGGTGGCGTTCGAGTTCCGCTTCAAGGCGCATCGCTCGCGCGCGCTGTGGAGTGTGTCGTTCGCGATGGGCTCGCTGTTGGCGGCGTTCGCGCAGGGCGTGATTCTGGGCGCGCTGGTGCAGGGCCTGCCGATGCAGGACGGGCATTACAACGGCGGAGCATTCGGTTGGTTCAGCCCGTTCTCGATGCTGACCGGCGTGGCGGTGGTCACCGGCTATGCGCTGCTCGGCAGCACCTGGTTGATCCTCAAGACCGAAGGCCGTGAGCAGGCCTTGGCGCGCTCGCTGACGCGGCCGTTGATGGTGGCGGTGATCGTGTTCATGGGCCTGGTCAGCACCTGGCTGCCGTTCCTGCAGTCGCGGGTGATGGAGCGCTGGTTCAGCGACGGCAACTTCTGGTGGCTGTCGCCGGTACCGTTGTTGACCCTGGCCGTGGCGGTAGCGCTGTGGCGCAGCGCCATGCACCCGCGGCGCGACCTGCCGCCGTTCCTGCTGACCCTGGCGCTGTTCGTGCTCGGCTTCGTCGGTCTGGTGCTGGGGATGTGGCCCTATCTGCTGCCGCCGCATTTGACCCTGTGGCAGGCCGCTGCGCCAGCGTCGTCACTGGGTTTCAGCATGGTCGGGCTGGTGCTGCTGCTGCCGGTGATCCTTGGCTATACGGTGTGGTCGTACCGGGTGTTCCGCGGCAAGGTGACGGCCGAAACCGGCTATCACTGAGGCTGTGCTTATCTGGCCCGGCCTTTGTGCCGGGCCTGGTCGTGCAGGCCTTAGCCGTGCATGCCTTCGATTTCCACCAGCAACTCGGCCCGGCAGACTTCGCCGTGCAGCACGATGAAACCGGTTTCGGCCAGGCCACGCTGCTGCAGTTGCAGGCTCACCTCGGCCGCGTCCTGCGGATTGCGGACGTACACCTTGAGCAGCGATTGCTCGCCAAGGTGGGGGGGAAGCTCTGGCCGCTGTTGGCGCGCACGATCGATCAGGCTTTGCAGGTTGGTCAGGGTTTCATCCAGCTGCATTGCCACCGAGCCGTGGTGTTGTGAGCGGTGGCCGACGATGGCGGCCGTGCCTGATTGCAGCAGCGGCAGGCCGGTCGCAAGTGGCGGCAGCATCGCGCGTGCAAAGCTGGGCGACTGTGGGCCGTATTGGCGCGGATAGGCATAGGCACTGACCTGGCGCGGGTTTTCCAGCGGTGAGCCCGGTTGGCGGGCGGACAGGCAATACACCTGTACCCGGCGGCGGCCATCAAAGCAGCCGATGCAGGTGGCTGCAGGCATTGCGGCGTCATTCACCACCTGCAGGCCGCGCACGCGTCCCAGGCAGAAGCGGCGGTAGCGCTCGTTGTCATCGTCGCCTTCGGTGATGGCGTCGAGGTAATTCCAGGTGCGCAGCAGGCAGGGGTAATCGCTGTGCGACAGGAATTCGCTTAGTGCGGCATAGGCCGTGGCCGTCGCGGCCTCGATATCGCCGTCGACTTCCGCGACCTCGATGGACGTGAACAGCAGTTCGGCGTTGCGTGACCACCGCACAGCACCGCTGCTGCCATGCTCGGCGGCAGTGTCGCCTTGCCAGATTTCGATCCGGTCGGCGCCATGTATCGCCAATGGCACCTGCAGCCAGTGCGGCGCCTCGTGCAGTGTTGGCCCGGCGTTGAATCCGAATACGGCCAGTGTGCTGGGGTCGGCCAGCGCTGCGGTGGCCTGTTGGGCGGGTAGATAGCTGGCGCGAAACGCTGAATGCGGGGTGCCGGGCTGGGCAGCCATAGCCTGCTGCATGAAGAGGTTGCTGTTGCCCATACCGTGAATCTGCTGCCAATGGCCGGGTCTCATGATAGCTTGCCACGCTTCACGGTCCCAGCAGATGCCGTTTTTGCAGGTGTCGCGGCGTATTCGGGGGAATGCGTCGCTCAGTCAAGCTGGGCTTCATGCGGCATGTAGTTGGATTGCAGTGGTGGCAATGATCGAATTTTCAGTAGCCGGTTGGTCGGCGTGGGCGCCGGACCTGACTACGGCGGAGCAATGGCGGGCCTGGGCTGAGCGGCCCTGGCTGCCGCAGGGAGACGCTGCGCCAGCGTTGTTGGAAGTGCCGGCGATGCAGCGGCGGCGTATCGAGCGGCTCGGGCGCATGGCAATCCAGGCAGCCTGCTGGTGTGAGCAGGCCGAGGATGAAGCCGACATTCCGCTGGTGTTCGCCTCCCGTCATGGCGATGTGGCGCGCTCGCTGGCCCTGCTGCAGTCGCTGGTGGGGCAGGAGCCGATGTCGCCGACCGCGTTTGGTCTGTCCGTGCATAACGCTGTTGCAGCGCTGTACTCGATCATGCGCGGCAGCCGCAGCAACTATCTGGCGCTTGCGGCCGGGGCGGCGACGGTGGAGGCAGCCTGCGTGGAGGCGTATGGCCTGCTGGCCGATGGCGCACCCGAAGTGCGGGTGATTGTGTACGAGGCGCCGTTGCCGGCCCTGTATGCGGGATTTGCGGATGAGCCCGATGCCGGCTTTGCCTGGTGCTGGCGGCTGCGCCGGGCCGATCAGCCCGGCACCCGGCTCAGTCTGGCTTGGCGGGCTGCTCAGGGTTCGTCCGAGAGATTGCTTTTGCCGCGCGGCTTGGCTGCACATGCGTTCCTTTTGTCGGAAGATGCCAGCATGATCAATACCGTTGATGGTCAGGACTGGGTCTGGGCGCGGCATGGCTGAGGCTGGGCGCGCTTGGCTCAACCACGCCTGGCGGGTGTTCGCCACCGGGCTCAGTTTTGCTGCCTTCGGCATTGGCGGCTTGCTGCTGGGTGGCCTGGTGATGCCGGCGCTGCTGCTGATCCGCGACGAGCGACGCCGGCGCCGGATTGCCCGCCGCCTGGTGCAGCTCAGTTTTGCCGGGCATATCGGGCTGATGCGCCGGCTCGGCGTGCTGACCTACGAGATCGTCGGCGCTGAGCGCCTGCAGCGGCGGGGTCTGCTGGTGCTGGCCAACCACCCGACCCTGATCGATGTGGTGTTCCTGGTATCGCTGCTGCCCAACGCCGACTGTGTGGTCAAGCGCGCAGTGGCCATCAATCCATTCATGCGCGGGCCGGTGCGTGCGGCTGGCTATATCTCCAATGACGATGGCGCCGGTCTGGTGGAGGATTGCATTGCTGCGGTGCAGGCCGGTGGCAGTCTGGTGATCTTCCCCGAGGGCACCCGCAGCGTGCCTGGCCAGCCATTGCGGCTGCAGCGCGGGGCGGCAAATATCGCGGTCAGGGGTGGGCTGGACGTCACCCCGGTGCACATCCGCTGCAGCCCGGCAACCCTTGGGAAGGGGCAGAAATGGTATCTTGTGCCGCCGCGGCGTTTCCACGTTCGGATCGAGGTGGGTGAAGATATTCAGATCCACCCGTTCCTGGTCGATACCCCGAACTCAAAGGGGGATGCGCTGGCTGCGCGTCGCCTCACCGACCACCTCACCCATTATTTCGATCTTGCTGGAGATCCGAACCGTGCAGGCACTTGAGCACGAGATCAAGGAATTGATCATTTCATCGCTGTCACTGGAAGACATCGCGCCGGAGGACATTGATTCCGCCGCGCCGCTGTTCGTCGAAGGGCTGGGCCTGGACTCCATCGATGCATTGGAGCTTGGCTTGGCGCTGCAGAAAAAGTATGGGGTCAGCCTGTCGGCTGACTCGGAAGAGACCCGCCGCCATTTTTCCAGCGTGCGCGCGCTCAGCGAGTTTGTCGCTGCCCGTCAGTCGTAACCGGGCCAGGAATTGCCATGACCAAGAGTGAATTGTTCGACCATATCGTTCGCATTCTCAACGACAGTTTTGAGATTGCGCCGGAGCGGATCAAGCCCGAGGCACGCCTGTACGAAGACCTGGACATCGACAGCATCGATGCGGTGGATCTGATCGTGCAGCTCAAGCCGTTGCTGGGCCGCAATCTGCAGCCGGAGGCCTTCAAGACCGTGCGCACCGTGCAGGACGTGGTTGACGTCGTGCATGGCCTGCTGCCCGATCAAGCTGCTGCCTGACCGGACCGGCGCAGGCCTGGCATGACGCGGTTCCGCGCGCTCGCCTTTGGCCTGTTGACGGTTGCCTATCCGTTGCTGGTGTATCTGGCGATGGGGCGTTTCGAGCCCCGCTGGATGGCCTTGCTGTTGTTTGCGCTGGCCTTGCTGCGGGCGTTGACCAGCCGCCAGCCGTTGTGGATGGCTGCTGCTGCAGGTGCCGGCGTGCTGGCCTTGTTGACCACCCTGCTCAATCAGGCACTGCCATTGAAGCTTTACCCGTTGCTGGTCAACGTGGTGATGTTGTTGGTGTTTGCTACCAGCCTGCGGTTCGGGCCGCCGGTGGTGGAGCGTCTGGCGCGCCTGCAGGAGCCGGACCTGCCGCCCTTCGCGGTGGCCTATACCCGTAAGGTGACCCAGGTCTGGTGCGGTTTTTTTGTTCTCAATGGGGGCCTGGCCCTGGTAACCGCGCTATGGGCGTCGGACCGGACCTGGGCGCTGTACAACGGATTGTTGGCGTACGTGATGATGGCTGTGTTGTTTGCAGGTGAATGGTTGGTACGGCGGCGAGTGAAGGCTGCGCACGCCCATGTCTGAGTGGATCGCTCTGGACCGGTTGCTGCTGCAGCCGCAGCCGGCGCGTTGCGTCGGCCTGTGCGAGGGCGTGGCGGTTACCCACGCTGCATTCCGCCAACAGGTAATGGCATGGCAGCAGGCATTTGCCGCCGCGCCCGGCCGCGATTGGGCGCTGTACTTTGATGAGGCGCTGCCGTTTGCGGCGGCCCTGTTTGGTGCCTGGCATGCCGGCAAGCGTGTGTTCCTGGCCGCCGACAACCTGCCGGCCAGCTTGGCCGAACTGCAGTCGCGGGTGAGTGGCTTTGCCGGTGACGTCGATCCAGTGCATGCGCCGCTGGCCGCAGTGGCTGCGCCAGCCGACATTGCATTGGAACCCCTGGATGAGCGCGCCTGCGAGCTGGTGGTATTCACCTCCGGCAGCACTGGCGAGCCCAGTGCGATCAGCAAACGGCTGGATCAGCTGGCGCGTGAAGTGGAGGCCTTGCAGGCCGCCTTTGGCGCCGAGCTGGAAGGTGCCCAGGTTCACGGCACGGTTTCGCATCAACATATCTACGGGCTGCTGTTCCGGGTGCTGTGGCCACTGGCCGCGGGACGCGCAATCCAGCCGCGTCGTTTCTTCCATGAAGACCTGATCAAGGTGCTGAGCGCTGCCGACAGTGTGCTGGTGGCAACACCTGCGCATCTGAAACGGCTGCCCGAGCAATTGGATTGGGCCGCGCTGCACGGACGCTTGCGCGCCGTGTTTTCCTCCGGCGGCCCGTTGCCAGCCGATGCTGCGCCACAGGTGCGGCAATTGTTGGGCGTGGCGCCCACCGAGGTGTACGGCAGCAGCGAAACCGGCGGTGTCGCCTGGCGTCGCTGGCACGATGCCGCGCCGACCTGGCAGCCGCTCCCGGGTGTGCAGTGGCGGATCGAAGACGGCTGCCTGATGGTGGCATCGGCGCATCTGCCGACGACGGATTGGTGGCAGACCCAGGATCGCGTCGAAGCCTTGGCCGAAGGCCGCTTCCGCCTGCTCGGCCGTGCCGACCGCATCGTCAAGATCGAAGAACGGCGGGTATCGCTGGATGCACTGGAGCGTGCGCTGCGCGCCGATGCGCAGGTCGAGGATGTGCGGGTACTGGTATTGCCGGGTGCACGCGAGCAACTCGCAGCGGTGGTGGTGCCGACGGATGCAGCGCTGATTGCTGCCGACGATGCTGCCCGTCGTGCCTTCCAGCAGCATCTGGCAGCGGTATTGGCGCACAGCCATGATGCGGTGACACGCCCGCGCCGCTGGCGCCTGCTCAGCGCCTTGCCGCTCAATGCGCAGGGCAAGGTCACCCAAGCGGCCTTGGCCGCGCTGTTCCAGCCGCTGATACCGACGCCGCGTTGGCTCCAGCGTTCACCCAGCAACGCTGTTGCCGAGCTGGTATTGGACCCGGCATTGCGGGTATTCGAAGGACATTTTCCGCAGGCGCGGATTCTGCCCGGGGTCGCGCAGTTGGATTGGGCCATCCGCTATGGCCGGCAGGTATTCGACATGCCGCCGCGCTTCGAGCGTATGGATGCGGTCAAGTTCCAGCATGTAGCGCGGCCGGGACAACTGCTGTTGTTGCAGTTGGACTGGGATGTCGCGCGCGGTGTGCTGGGCTTCCGCTATAGCTCCGAGCATGGCGTGCACGCCAGCGGCAAGGTGGTATTTGCCGATGCGTGATGCACTGCAGGCCGAGGGCGCCTACGCGGCGCTGGTGGTGATTCCCGTATACGACCACGAGCAGGCGATAGCCGCGGTAGTTGCTGGCGTGCGTGCTGCTGGCCTGCCGTGTCTGCTGGTGGACGACGGCTCGCACCCGGCCTGCGCGCAGGTACTGCGTGCGCTGGCGGAGCAGGCCGACGTTGATCTGCTGCGGCTGGAACAGAACCAGGGCAAGGGCGGGGCGATGCTGGCAGGCTTCGCCGAAGCGGCGCGGCGTGGCTACAGCCACGTGGTGCAGATCGATGCGGATGGCCAGCACGACACCGGCGATCTGCCGCGTTTCGTGGCCTTGTCGCAGGCACAACCGCAGGCAGTGATCTGCGGCGTACCGGTCTACGACGAGAGCGTGCCCAAGGCGCGTCTGTACGGGCGCTACCTCACCCATGTGTGGGTGTGGATCAATACCTTGTCGCTGCACCTGCGCGATTCGATGTGCGGCTTCCGGGTCTATCCTTTGCCGCCGGTAGTACGGCTTGCCGCCGAGGAAACCATCGGCAGGCGCATGGACTTTGACAGCGAGATCCTGGTGCGCCTGTTCTGGCGGCAGCTGCCGGTGATCCATCTGCCCACCCGCGTTACCTATCCTTCCGATGGTGTGTCGCACTTCGATGTGTGGCGCGACAACCTGCGCATCAGCCGCATGCATACGCGGCTGTTCTTCGGCATGGTGTGGCGCAGCCCGCGCCTGCTTTGGCGGCGGCTGCAGGGGGCGCGGTAATGGCTGCCAACAACACACCGCACTGGGCCGATATCGGCGAGTCCACTTCGGTGGCCGGCGTGCTGTTCCTGTGCTGGGTGCATCGTTGGTTCGGGCGCTGGCCGTTCCGTGTCTGTGTTTGGCCGGTGGTGCTCTGTCACTGGCTGGGCAATGGGGTAGGGCGGCGTGCATCGCTGCAGTACCTGCAGCGGCTGCAGGCACATACCGGCGCGCTCGGGCGGGCGCCACGTCGGCGTGACAGCCTCCGTCATTTTTTCAGTTTCGCCGACACCTTGCTGGACAAGATGCTTGGCCTGGGTGGGCGCTACCCGGCCGAGCGCATCCAGCTGCAGCGCGATCTGATGCTGGACAGGATTGCCCGTCGCGAAGGCGGCCTGCTGCTCACTGCGCATATCGGCTGCCTGGAGCTGTGCCAGGTATTGGCCGAGCAGGTGCCCGGCTTCCGCATCACCGTGCTGGTGCATACCGCGCACGCACAACGCTTCAACCGCATGCTGCAGCGGCTGGATCCGCTTGCCCAGGTGGAGTTGATGCAGGTGACTTCGATGGGCCCGGACACCGCATTGGAACTGAGCCGCCGCGTCGCCGAAGGTGGCTTTGTCGCCATCGTTGGTGATCGCGTGCCGGTGCATGGCGGACGCACGGTAATGGCGGACTTCCTCGGTCACCGCGCGCCGTTCCCGATCGGTGCGTATGCACTGGCGGCGGCGCTGGGCTGCCCGGTCTATACCATGGCCTGCCTGCATCAAGGCCAAGGCTACCGCGTGGTATTCGAACATTTCAGTGATCGCATCGTGCTGCCGCGTGGCTCGCGTGATGCGGCACTGGCCGGCCAGGCGCAGGCATTTGCCTGTTGGCTGGAGCGGCAACTCATCCAGTCCCCGATGGACTGGTTCAACTTTTTCCCCTTCTGGGACCAAGCCCCCCATGCAGAATAAGCAAGCTCCCGCGTGCCGCTTCGGCGATGCACCGTTGACCATCGAAGACGTGGTCGCACTGGCGCTGCGCAAGCGCGCCGCGCTGCTCAGTGACGAGGCCGGTTTCCGTGGGCGCATCCAGCAGGGGGCGGACTTTCTGGATCGCCTGCTGCGCGAAGACGGCGTCGTCTATGGTGTGACCACCGGTTACGGCGATTCCTGCACGGTCAATATTCCGCCGGCTTTGGTCGCTGAACTGCCGCACCATCTGTACACCTATCACGGCTGTGGCCTGGGCCGTTATCTGGACCCGGTGGAAACGCGCGCGGTCCTGGCTGCGCGGCTTGCCTCGTTGGTGCGCGGCATGTCCGGTGTCAGCCTGCCGCTGTTGGAAGGGCTGACCAGCCTGCTGCAGCACGACGTGCTGCCGATGATTCCGGCCGAAGGTTCGGTCGGCGCAAGTGGTGACCTGACCCCGCTGTCGTATGTGGCGGCGGTGCTGTGTGGTGAGCGCGAGGTGTTCTACCAGGGACGCGTGCAGGCCGCGGCAGCCGCATTGGCCGATATCGGCATGACCCCGTTGCGGCTGCGCCCCAAGGAAGGTCTGGCGATCATGAACGGCACAGCAGTGATGACCGGCCTGGCCTGCCTGGCCTGGCAACGCGCCGACTACCTGTCGCGCCTGGCTACACGTCTGACCGCGTTCAATGTGTTGGCCAGTGACGGCAACGCGCATCACTTCGATGAAACCCTGTTTGCCGCCAAGCCGCATCCGGGGCAGATGCGCATCGCCGCGCGCCTGCGCGAGGACCTGCACAGCGAACGCCCGCCGCGCAATGCCGAGCGCCTGCAGGACCGCTACTCGTTGCGTTGCGCACCGCACGTGATCGGCGTGCTGGAAGACACGCTGCCGTTCCTGCGCCAGCTGATCGAAACCGAGCTGAACAGTGCCAACGACAATCCGCTGATCGATGCCGAAGGCGAGCGCATCCTGCACGGTGGCCACTTCTACGGCGGCCACATCGCTTTGGCGATGGATACGCTGAAGAACACCGTCGCCAATCTCGCCGACCTGCTCGACCGGCAGCTCGCGCTGCTGGTGGACGCACGCTACAACCACGGCCTGCCGGCCAATCTATCGGCTGCCACTGGCCCGCGTGCTGCCATCAACCACGGCCTGAAGGCGCTGCAGATCAGCGTCTCGGCCTGGACCGCCGAAGCGCTCAAGCAGACCATGCCGGCCTCGGTGTTCTCGCGTTCCACCGAATGCCACAACCAGGACAAGGTCAGCATGGGCACCATCGCCGCGCGCGACTGCCTGCGCGTGATCGAGCTGACTGAACAGGTGGTGGCGGCGATGTTGATCTCCGCCCGGCAAGGCTTGGCCCTGCGCGAAAGGGTTGGCATGAACGCGCAGCTGCATGGCAGTCTGGCTGATATGTACGCCGACCTGGGGCAGCGCATCGCCCTGGTCGAAGAAGACCGCGCGCTGGATGGCGAACTGCGGAAACTGCTGGAGGAGATCCGCGCGCAGCGTTGGGAGTTGTATGTCGACCGTTGAACTTGTGGCCGAGATCGAGCTGTCACCGGCCTTCCATGATTGCGATCCAATGCATGTGGTCTGGCACGGCAATTACTTCAAGTATTTCGAGATCGCGCGCTGTGCGTTGTTGCAGCGCTACGACTACGACTACCCGCAGATGCTGGAATCCGGCTATCTGTGGCCGGTGGTGGATGCACGGGTCAAGTACATCCGTCCGCTGCTGTACCAGCAGGCCTTGCGGGTGCGTGCGCAGATCAGCGAGTGGGAGAACCGCTTGAAAATCGACTATCAGATCCATGATGCCGCTGATGGGCAGCTGCTGACCCGCGCCCACACCATCCAGGTGGCGGTGGACGCTGCCAGCAAGGAAATGCTGTACCAAAGTCCGCCGGTACTGTGGGAGCGTCTGGGAGTGCCGGCACCATGATCACGCGTCTGTCGATGTATCCACGTATTGCCTTGTGCGCATTGCTGCTGATGCTCGCGCCGATCAGCCATGCCGCCGATGCGGCGGTGGACGCGATCACCCAGTCGGTGGCGCGTCCGGACGTACTGCGTGGCCAGTTCACCCAGGACAAGCAGGTCAGCGGCTTCAAGAATCCGCTGCGCTCGCAGGGGCAGTTCGTGGTGGCGCGCCAGCACGGCGTGATCTGGACCACGCAGCGTCCGTTCCCGTCGGAAGTCGTGGTCACTGCAGATCGCATCCTCAGCCGTCAGCGTGATGGGACCAACCGGGTGGAACTGGATGCGCGTCAGCAGCCAGCAATGCGCTCGGTCAACGCGATCATGTTCGCGCTGATGAGTGGCGACGTGCAGGCCTTGTCCAGCCAGTTCAACATCAAGGCACAGCGCGAAGGCCAGGGCTGGCGGCTGCAGTTGACGCCGAAGTCGACGATGTTGGCCAAGGCCTTCCAGTCGCTGTCCTTGCAGGGTGACCGCTACGTGCGCCAGGTGGAGATCATCGAGGCCAACCAGGACCGCACCCTGATCCAGTTCAGCGCATTGACCGAGGCTCCGGCCGCGCTCAGTGCCGATGAGGCACGCCGTTTTGACTGAACCGCACGTGGCAGCATCCGAGCGCCTGCGGAGTTGGTGGCATTGGCTGGGCTTGGCCTGGCTGCTGTTGCTGATTGGTCTTGGTGTACAGCAATGGCAGCTGTGGAGCACGCAATCGCGCATTGATACCGACATCCTGGCGTTGCTGCCGCAGGATGCGCACGACCGTTTATTGTCCGACGTCACCCGCCGCATCGCCGATGGCAGTGCGCGGCAGGTGGTGGTGTTGCTGGGTAGCGCGGACAGTGAAGCCACCAAGCGCGCACAGGACGCATTCGCCGGCAGCATGGCCAATGACGTCGACACCGCTTTGCTGCAGCCCAGCGGCTCGATTGAAGGCTGGTTCGAGCAGGCGCGCGACTTCTACGCGCCTTGGCGCGACCGCCTGCTCACCGCCGAGCAGCGCCAGCAATTGCAGCAGGCCGATCCCGCGTTGCTGGGCGAACAGGCATTGGCCAGCCTGTACGGGCCGATGGGCGCGCCGCGCCTGACCGAATGGCGGCAGGACCCGCTGTCGCTGTGGCCGCAATGGTGGCAGCAGCAGGCGCGCGCCTCCGGCCTGCAGCTGGGCGAAGACGGCCTGCTCGAAGCCGAAGGCCGGCATTGGGCCGTGCTGCAGTTTGAAACCCGCGATTCGGCCTTCCAGCTCGATGGCGAGCGCCACCTTGATGCACTGCTGACACGTGCCGGCGCCGCCGCACGTAGCGCAGCGCCGGATCTGGAAATCCTGCATGCCGGCGTGCCCTTGCATGCTGAAGCTGCGGCATCACAGGCCAACCGCGAGATCAACACCATTGGCTGGGGATCGTTGGCCGCGGTGTTGCTGCTGGTGTGGTTGGCGTTCCGCTCCTTGCGGCCGATCCTGCTGGTCGCCGCCTCGCTGCTGATTGGTTGCGGCGTGGCCCTGGCGGTCACCGTGCTGGTATTCGGAAAAGTGCATGTACTGACCCTGGTGTTCGGCGCATCGCTGGTGGGTGTGGCCGAGGACTACGGCATCCACTGGTTTGCCTCGCGCCAGGCCGAGCCTGCCGAACGCCGTTGGAAGCTGCTGCGGCATCTGCTGCCTGGCCTGTGCTTGGCCTTGCTGACCAGCGCGCTGGCCTATGTGGCATTGGGGCTGGCGCCATTCCCCGGGTTGCGGCAGATGGCGGTGTTCTCGGTGGTGGGGCTGACCGCAGCGTTCGCCACGGTGATCTTCTGGTTCCCGTATCTGGACGGTGGTCAGATCGCGCCCACCCGCTTCTCGCAATGGCTGGGTAACACGCTGGAGCGCTGGCCGCGCCTGCAGAACGGTCGGCAGATGCTGCTGGTGACGATCGCGGTGGTGCTGCTGTCGGGCATCGGCATTGCGCGTCTGCAGACCGACGATGACCTGCGCAGCCTGCAGTCCTCGCCGCCACAGCTGATGGCCGAGCAGATCCGCCTCAGTCAGCTGCTGGGCATGCCCAGTCCGGCGCAGTTCTATCTGGTGCAGGGTGCCGACGCGGCGCAGCTGCTGCAGCGCGAAGAAGCGTTGACCGCAAAGCTGCGCGCGTTGGCTGACAGTGGAAAGATCGGCGGCTACCGCGCGATCAGTGATTGGCTGCCGTCGCCGGCACGTCAGCAGGCCGACGCGGCGCTGACCGGTGCTGCCGAACCGCAGGTGCTGGCAATGGTCTCGGAGGCGGTTGGCGAGCCTTTGGCGCGGCCTGCATTCTCGTCGGTACCGTTGACTGCCGAAGCCTTCCTTGCCTCGCCGGCGTCGCAGCCGTTCCGTCACCTGTGGGTTGGCCAGTTGGGTGAGCAGGTGGCCAGCGTGGTGATGGTGGATGATCTATCGCGTGCCGATGCGCTGACCACCTTGGGCGATGCCGCCAAGGGCCTGGACGGCGTGCGCTGGGTCGATCGCACTGCCGACTTCTCACGCTTGCTTGGCCATTACCGCAAGCTGATGGGCGGCATGTTGCTGGTCGGCATCGCACTGGTATTCGGCGCGCTGTTGCTGCGCTACAAGCGCAATGCGTGGCGGGTATTCGCGCCGACCTTGTTGGCGGGCGTGTTGACCCTGGGCCTGCTGGGTCTGTTCGGGCAGCCGCTGCAGCTGTTCAACATGCTGGCGCTGATGTTGCTGCTGGGCATGGGCATCGACTACGGCATCTTCCTGGTTGAGCACCGCGGCGATGCCAGTGCATGGCTGGCGGTATGCGTGGGCGCGGCCAGTACCTGGTTGTCATTCGGCTTGCTGGGCTTGTCGGCGACGCCGGCGTTGCGTGCATTTGGTTTGACCCTGTTGTTCGGCATCGGCCTGGTCTGGCTGATCTCGCCGCTGTTCCGGCCGCCGCCGCATGCACCTGCGGCAGATTGATCTTCAACGTGTAACTGGACTCTCAAGGACGCATCGATGGCACCCAACGTGGAACGTACTGAAATCCTGATCATCGGCGCCGGCCCGGCCGGTTCGGTCGCTGCGGCGATGCTGCGCAAGCAGGGCCGCCAGGTGTTGATGATCGAGCGCCAGCAGTTCCCGCGCTTCTCCATCGGCGAGAGTCTGCTGCCGCAAAGCATGGAATACATCGAGGCGGCAGGACTGCTGCAGGACGTGGTGGAAGCTGGCTTCCAGCACAAGAACGGCGCGGCCTTCGTGCATGGCGAGGCGCGTACCGCGTTCGATTTCCGCAACAAGTTCTCGCCGGGTTGGGGCACTACTTACCAGGTACAGCGCGCCGACTTCGACAATGTGCTGGCGCGTGGCGCCGAGCGCATGGGTACCACTCTTCGGTTCGGCGATGAAGTGCTGGCAGTGGAGCCGGGCGAGCAGCCGGCGGTGACCGTGCGCCGCCCGGATGGCAGCGAGTACCGCATCGAAGCCGACTTCATTCTGGATGCCTCGGGTTTTGCACGCTTGCTGCCGCGCCTGCTGCAGCTGGAATCACCGTCCAACTTCCCGGTGCGCGGCGCGATTTTCTGCCACGTGCGTGATCACATCCCGGTCGATGCGGACTTTGACCGCAACAAGATCCTGATCACCACCCATCCCGAGCATATTGACGTCTGGTATTGGACGATTCCGTTCTCCAACGGCTGCTGCTCGCTGGGCGTGGTGGCCGAGCCCTCGTTCTTCGAACGCTACGAGGGTGAAGACCTGCAGAAGCTGCAGGCCATTGTCGGCGAAGACCCCAACCTGAGCCGGCTGCTGGTCAACGCCGAGTGGGCGGTGCTGCCGGTACGTCGCATCACCGGTTATTCGGCCAATGTCAGCTCGCTGCATGGCCCGGGCTATGCCTTGCTGGGCAATGCCGGCGAATTTCTCGATCCGGTGTTTTCTTCCGGCGTCACCATCGCCTTCAAGTCGGCGCAGCTGGCCAGTGAATGTCTTGCGCGCCGCTATGCCGGTGAAAGCGTGGACTGGGAAGCCGAGTTCTCGGTACCGCTGCGTGCTGGCGTCAAGACCTTCCGCCGCTTCGTCGAGGCGTGGTATCAGGGTGGCTTCCAGAAGATCATCTACCACCCCGATCAGCAGCCCGAGATCCGCGCCATGATCTGCTCGATCCTGGCCGGCTATGCCTGGGATACCAAAAATCCCTACGTGGCCGATGAGAGTGGGCGACGCATGCGCGTGCTGGAGGAACTGTGCGGCGCCTGATCACCAGCCTTGTCGTCTGCTTGTTGCTGGCCGCGTGTGCGGGCCGCATGCCCAAGCCGCTGGTTGAGCTGCCGACGCTGCGCTTGTCGCCAGCCAGCCTGCCGGCACCGTTGGCGCTGCAGCAGCAGCTGCAGTTCCGCTTTGGCAGCCACGAGCGCGAGCTCGATGCGCTGTTGGAGGCCGACGCCCAGCAGCTGCAGCTGGCCGTACAGGCGATGGGCCGAACCGGCGTGCGGCTGCGCTGGGACGGCGAACACCTGCAGCAGGAGCGCGCGCCATGGCTGCCGCCGCAGGTCCGTGCCGAACGCGTGCTGGACGATCTGCAATTCGCGCTGTGGCCTACCGCGGCGATTGCCGCGGCATTGCCCAGCGGCTGGTCGGTGCTGGATGACGGTGTGCGTCGACAACTGCGCCAGGGCGACACGACCTGGCTCGAGCTGCAGCGCAGTGCCGATGGCACGCTGCTGCTGGACAATCGTGCCGAAGGCTATTCGTTGCAGATCCATTCGATAGACATGCAGGTGCAGCAACCATGAGTGCGGTGTATTTGAACGAGCTGGGTGTGATCTGCGCATTGGGCGCGGATCGGGCACAGATCGCGCAGGCCTTGTTCCAGCCGCAGCTGGCTGGCTCGGTGCTGAGTGATACGGTGATTCCCGGGCGTTCGCTGGTGGTGGGCGCGGTGCAGTCAGCGCTGCCGTCGTTGCATGACCTGCCGGTGGCGCTGCATGGGCGCAACAATGCGCTGTTGCTGGCCGCCCTGCAGCAGATCGAGCCGGCCGCACGCGCGGCGATTGCCCGTTATGGCAGTGAACGCGTGGCGGTGGTGATGGGCACCAGCACCTCGGGCATCGGTGAATCCGAACAAGCGCTGGCTACGTACTACGCCAGTGGTGAGTGGCCGCCGCAGTTTGATTACGCGCAGCAGGAGATGGGCACGGCGGCGCGCTTCGTGCGCAGCTACCTGGGCATCGACGGCCCGGCATGGGTGCTGTCCACGGCCTGCTCGTCCAGTGCCAAGGCCTTGATGTCGGCGGCGCGGTTGCTGCGCAGCGGCGTCGTGGATGCGGTGATTGCCGGCGGCGCGGATTCGCTGTGTCGCTTTACTGTTGCCGGTTTCAGCGCATTGGAGTCGGTGTCGGCGGCGCGTTGCAATCCGTTCTCGCGCAATCGCTCCGGCATCAATATCGGCGAAGGTGCGGGCGTGTTCCTGATGACCCGCGAGCCGGGTCCGGTGCAGTTGGCGGGTTGGGGGGAGACCTCCGACGCGCACCATATGTCGGCACCGGATCCGAGCGGGCAGGGCGCAGCCCTGGCGATGCGCCAGGCCTTGCAGCGTGCCGGCTGGGAAGCGGCGTCGGTCGATTACATCAACCTGCATGGCACCGCGACCCAGCACAACGATGCGATGGAAAGCGTGGCGGTGGCCGGTACCTTCGGCCTGGACGTGCCGTGCAGCTCCACCAAGCCGCTCACCGGGCATACGCTGGGTGCGTCGGGGGTGATTGAAGCTGCATTGTGCTGGATCACCCTGGCTGAGAACCCCGCGCAGCAGCTGCCGCCGCATTGGTGGGACGGTGAAGCCGATGACGCGCTGCCAGCGCTTGCTCTGGTGGTACCGGGCATGCGCGCAGCGACGCCGCCGCAGCGGGTGCTGAGCAGCTCGTTCGCATTTGGCGGCAGCAATGCCGTGCTGGCCATGGAGAAAGCTGCACATGGCTGAGTGCTACGCCATCGAGGAGGTAGTGCCGCACCGCGACGGCATGTGCCTGTTGGACCGTGTGCTGCGCTGGGACGACGAAACCATCCAGGCCGAGCTGGTGGTGCCGCATGAAGGCCTGTTTGTCGAAGACGGCGGGGTGCCGGCCTGGGTAGGCATCGAGTACATGGCGCAGGCCATCGCGGCCTGGGCGGGCTGCCGCGCGCGCCGCGCCGGGCGGGAACCGAATATCGGTTTCCTGCTGGGCAGCAGGCGTTACACCAGCACACGCGATGTCTTCCCCAGCGGTACCCGCCTGCGCATTGATGCGCGCTGCGAGCTGCTGGCGGACAATGGGCTGGGGATGTTTGCCTGCAGCTTGCAGGCAGGCGATGAACAATGGGCCGTGGCCAATGTGTCGGTGTTCGAGCCGGCCGATGCGATGGCGTATCTGGAGAGTGGAGAGGCATGACAGAGAATCTGAGCGTACTGGTCACCGGGGCCAGTCGTGGTATCGGCCGGGCGATTGCGCTGCGTATCGCGCGCGATGGCTTTGCTGTGGTGGTGCATTGCCGCAGCCGCGTCGAGGAGGCGCAGGCGGTGGTCGCGCAGATCCAGGCGGCAGGCGGGCAGGCGCGCGTGTTGGCATTCGATGTTGCTGACCGCGCTGCGGCGCGTGCGGCATTGGAGGCCGATGTGCAGCAGCACGGTGCCTATTACGGCGTGGTGTGCAATGCCGGCATCGCCCGCGATGGCGCCTTCCCGGCGCTGAGCGAGGATGACTGGGATCAGGTCATCCACACCAATCTGGACGGGTTCTACAACGTGCTGCATCCGCTGATCATGCCGATGGTGCGGCGGCGCAAGCCGGGCCGGATCGTCACCTTGTCGTCGGTGTCGGGCGTGGCTGGTAACCGCGGCCAGGTCAATTACAGCGCATCCAAGGCCGGCATCATCGGTGCTACCAAGGCATTGGCACTGGAACTGGCCAGCCGTGGCATCACCGTCAACTGTGTCGCGCCTGGGCTGATAGAAACCGAGATGCTCAACGAAGAAGTGGTTGAGCATGCATTGAAGTTGATTCCTGCCGGGCGCGTCGGCAAGCCGGACGAAGTGGCGGCCACGGTTGCGTTTCTATTGTCCGAGCCGGCTGCGTACATCACCCGGCAGGTGATTTCGGTCAACGGAGGAATGGTCTGATGGCGTACCAGGATCGTCGTGTGGTGGTCACCGGTGCGGCCGCATTGAGCCCGTTGGGCCACGACTGGCCCAGCATCCGGGCGCATCTTGGCTCCTACCGCAATGCGGTGCAGCCGATGCCGCAGTGGGATATCTATGCAGGGCTGAACACCAAGCTGGCTGCACCAGCACAGCCGTTCGAGCTGCCGTCCAACTACAACCGCAAGACCACCCGTTCGATGGGGCGGGTGGCGGTGATGGCGGTGCGGGCTACTGAAATGGCGCTGGAGCAGGCCGGCCTGCTTGGCCACCCGGTGCTGCGCAGCGGCATGGCCGGCGTTGCCTACGGTTCCTCGTCGGGCTGCCACGATGCAACCGGTGAGTTCGGGCGCATGCTGCATGAGCTGACCACCGAAGGCATCAGTGCAACGACCTATCTGAAGATGATGAGCCACACCGCGCCGGTCAATATCGGCGTGTTCTTCGGGTTGTGCGGCCGCGTCTACACCACCTCCAGCGCCTGTACCTCGGGCAGCCAGGGCGTCGGTTCGGCCTATGAGGCCATCCGCTCGGGCAAGCAGACGGTGATGCTGGGCGGTGGCTCCGAGCAGTTGGATGCGACCGCGGCGGCGGTGTTCGATACCTTGTTCGCCACCAGCGTACGCAACGATGCACCGCAGACCACGCCCAGTCCGTTCGACGCGCACCGCGATGGCCTGGTGCTGGGCGAGGGTGCCTGCACCCTGGTGCTGGAGGAACTGGAGCACGCACAGGCACGCGGTGCCAACATCCTGGCCGAGGTGGTTGGCTACGGCACCAACAGCGATGGCCAGCACGTCACCCAGCCCAGCGCAGGCACCATGGCCCAGGCAATGCGTCTGGCGCTGCAGGATGCCGGCCTGGACGCGTCACAGATCGGCTACGTCAATGCCCACGGCACCGCCACCGACCATGGTGATATCGCCGAAACCCAGGCCACCGCACAGGTGTTCGGCAACAAGCTGCCGATCAGCTCGCTGAAGAGCTATGTCGGCCACATGCTTGGCGCCTGCGGCGCGTTCGAAGCCTGGTTGACCATGGAAATGATGCGCGAAGGTTGGTTCGCACCAACCTTGAACCTGAGCGAGATCGACCCGCGCTGCGGCGAGCTGGATTACATCGCCGGTGAAGGCCGCCTGCTGCAGACCGAATATGTAATGAGCAACAACTTCGCATTTGGCGGCATCAACACCTCGTTGATTTTCCGTCGCTGGCAGGCTTGACCCAGTTACCACCACACTCAAAGGAAAGAGATATGCGTCGTTTCAGCCTTGTCGTCACTGCCACGTTGCTGGCGTTTTCCAGTAGCGCTTTTGCACGCGACACCCGCGTGGAGCAGCCGCTGGCAGATCTGCTCAGCTCGCAGGAGGCACGCGATGTCGGCATTGATGGCAGCGTGCGCTTCTATCTGGCGGGCCAGCCGGTGACGGTGCTGGAGCGCCTGGGCGAGGATGTAAGCAACCGCAAGACCAACGCCGCCAACAAGAGCGATGAAAAAGCCTGCCGCTGGGTTGCGTTGTCGACGTTGCTGGCATTGCAGGATGGCGCAAAGGCGCGTGGTGCCAATGCCGTGGTCGATATCGTCAGCTTCTACAAGAGCAACGAGTTCCGCAGCGCCACCAACTATGAGTGCTATGCCGGCGCCATCCTGGCGGGCGTCGCATTGAAGGGCACCTACGCCAAGGTGCCCTGAGGGTTTTCAGGGCGGTGGCGGTCGACCGCTGCCGCCCGCTGGGCCAGATTGCCAATCCTCAGCTTGATCGTTGGTCCGGCCCTCCCAGGCTGGGGATTACGGCTGCGCAAACCCGTAGCAGCGGCCGATTGCATGAGTATGCCGCTGTCATCGTGCAGGTTTCGCCTTTGACTGGCAGCACTTGTCGCGGGTTCGCTGCAGGCCTTGCCAGTGATGAGTCTGCGCCCGTCGCGCCGGGGTGGCGCTCGGCACCGCATTCAGCACGGCACCGCAGCGCCGGCAATCTGTCGCGAGCGGATCCGGCAATCTGCAGATACAGGACGCTCTCAACAAAATCTTGATGTAAATGAACGTATAAAAGGCGGAGAACGACCGCGATCGTTGGCTGTGCGCCTTTCAACAGCGCCAGATTTCCGACACAATCTCTGACTCTCAATGCAGGGCAAAGCCCGCTGGCATGCAAGCTTACGTCTATAAAAGCCAACGCAAGCAGGACACCTACGTGTACCTCGCCAAGCGTGATGATTTCGAAGTGATCCCGGCCGTGCTGGGCAACACCTTGGCCCCTTATACCTTCGTGCTGGAGGTGGCGCTGACCCCGGAACGCCGTCTGGCCCAGGCCGACGTCGCGCTGGTGCGCGCCAACCTGGCCGAACGCGGTTTCCACCTGCAGGCACCGCCGTTGCCGTTGGCACCGGTGAAGATCGCCCGCATCGACGGTCGCGATGACTGAAGCATTGCGTAGCCGCGTAGTTGCCGCCGCGCTGGGTCTGGGGGTGTTGCTGACCCTGGCCACGGCGTTCGGTGGCGTGGCCGCGGCTGTGTGTGGCGTGCTGGCCCAGCCCGCCTACGCCCTGGCGGTGTCATGGTGGCGGCGCACCCGCAGCGTGACACCGACACTGGCCGTATTCAAACGCGAACTGCCCGGCCTGTTGGGGCTGTGGGCCGGTGGCGCGGCGGTGGTTGCGGTATTGGTGTCCTGGCCGTTGGCGGCGCTGCATGACAGCGGCAGCCTGGCGGCGGTGTTGGCACTGAGCATCGCGGTCAGCGTGGCGTTGTTGGCGCTCTGGCGCACCTGGCCGCTATGGCAGGCGATGGAGCGCGAGGACAGCTCGCTGCGCACCCAATGGCAGGCCTTGAGCGGTCGTAGTCTGGATTCCTGGCATGGCCTGGGCGCGGCAGCCGTGCTGCTGCTGTTGTGCGCAGCCATCGTCGCCGCAGCCTGGCCGGGTCTGGTTGGCAGCGGCCTGCGCTGGCCGCTGGCGATTGCCACTGCAATCGCAGCACCTTTGCTGCATCACCTGTTGCAGTCGATGCGCAGCGCACCGGTTGCCGGCGCTGGCAAGGCTGGCGAGCTGCAACAACCCGCATTCGACCCGTTTGCCGAAGCGCTGGCCGAGCCGGCCCCGCTGGAACCCATCGCCCAGCATGAGCTGGTACCGCAACTGTATGACGCCGCGCGCGGTGGCCGCATCGATCGCGCCCTGCAGCTGCTGGATGCCGGTGCCGATCCGCATGCGCCGGCCCCGGCCGAGTCGCGTGACCAGCGCAGTCTGGCGGTGCTGGCAGCGGTGCTGCCCGACCTGCGCCTGCTGCGTGCGCTGATCAGCCGTGGCGTCGACGTCAACCAGGCCCACAAAGGCATGACCCCGCTGCTGGCGGCGACCCGCGACAGCTGGCATGGGCGCCCGGAAGCGGTAATGACCTTGCTGGCCAATGGCGCGGACCCGCGCACGCCCGATGCCGACGGCAATACGCCGCTGCATCACGCCGCACGTAGTTCAGATCCGGGCGTTGCGGCCTTGCTGCGCGATGCTGCTGCCGAGATCGACGCCCTCAACAACGATGGCCACAGCCCGTTGGCGGTGGCCTGCCAGGCCGGCAATTGGCGGCTGGGCAAGTTCCTGCTGGAACGCGGCGCCAAGGTCGAACCTGCCGACGGCGTACCGGTGCTGGTGCAGGCTGCGGCTACCGATGACGATGATCCGGCCGGCGTGCAGCTGCTGCTCAAGCACAAGGCACGTCTGGATGCGCGCGACCGACAGCGCCGCAGTGCCCTGCACGAAGCCGCCCTGGCCGGTCACGTGGATATCGTTGAAACCCTGCTCAATGCCGGCGCCAATGTGGAGCCGCGTGATGCCGCCGGCCGCACGCCGTGGTTGGACGCCGCCTCGCAGGGCAATGCCGCGGTGCTGGAGCGCCTGTTGGCGCACAAGCCTGACGTGCACGCCGTCGATGGCGAAGGCAGCAATGCCTTGCTGCTGGCCAGCCGCGCCGAACATGTGTCGGCGGCGCTGATCCGCCGCCTGTTGGATCTGGGTATTGCCGCCGATGTGGTTGGCAGCGATGGCCGTCGTGCCATCGAGCATGCAGCCTCGGCCGGGCGTTGGAGCATCGTCTCGCTGCTCGACCCGAGCTATCCGCTGCCGGCTGCGGTCAGTGATGCCGCCGCCAGCAATGCCGAGGGCGCCGATGGCGACGCTGTGCCGGTACTCAACGACCGCGCGCCGCTGGCCTTGCTGCGCGAGGCGCTGGTGTTCGGCAACGTCGATGGCATGGCGCCCTTGGCCAAGCTGTGTGCGGCCGACGAACTGGGCAGCCTGCTGCACGATCCGGAGCTGGCCTTGCAGCCGCGCGTGGTTGATTGGTTGCTGGCGCAGGGCGCTGCGCCGGAAGTGCTGGACGCCTGTGCTGATACGCCGATGTTCGCGCTGCTGTCGCGCGGCGTCGATGCGATCCCGACCCTGCAGATACTGCTGCAGCGGGGCGTGTCGCCCGCCGGTCGCGGTGGCCTGACCCGCTTCCTTGCCGCCTGCGCCCAGCACGACCACGGCGCACGCAGCACCGAACAATTCGCGTTGGAGCTGCTGGAGCGTGGTGCTGACCCGTTTGCCGCTTCGCCGGCCGGCGATCCGGCGCTGTCGCTGGCAGTACGCCTGGGCTGGTTGAAGTTGCAGCAGCACCTGCTGCTCAATGGCGTCGACCGCGAGGCGCGCGACAGCCACGGTATGACCGCCCTGCATCTGGCTACCGCCTTGGCACGCGAGTCCGCGCTCAAGCAGCTGGTGCTGCAGGGCGCATCGCCGGATGCGCGTGCAGCCGACGGGCAGACGCCGTTGGGCGTTGCACTGTCCAGCGGTCGTCGTGACCTGGCTGACCTGCTCGATTGGCGTGGCTGGCAGCTGCCACTGCGTGCATTGCGCGATGCCGATGTCGCGGCTGCGGCGATGGCCGGCGATGCCGATGCCGTGCGCCGTCTGCTCAATCTTGGTTTTGCCGTCGACGCCGTCGATGCGCAGGGCTGTACCGGCCTGCTGCGTGCAGCTGGTGGCGGTCATGCTGCGGTGGTGGATCTACTGCTGTCGCGCAGCGCCGACCCGCAGCATGCAGCTGTCAGTGGTGCCACGCCGTTGTCGGCGGCGGTGAGCATGCGCCAGACCACGATCGTGGCCGCCCTGCTCAATGCCGGTGCCAAGCTTGAACACCGTCTCCCCGGCGGCGTTACCGTATTGATGTTGTCTGCCGCCTTGGGTCTGCCTGATATCGCCGCGCGCCTGCTCACTGCAGGCGCCGACGTGCATGCAGGTGACGACCAACAGCTTGCGCCGTTACATTGCGCCGCGCTCTACGGTTTCACTTCGCGCGATCGCACCCGTTTGCTGGCCTTGCTGGACACCTTGCTGCTGGCCGGCGCCGAGCCGGACCAGGCCTCGGCTGGCACGGTGACGCCGCTGCTGTTGCTGCTCGGCGCGCGTGCCGAACCGGGCACCGCCTGCGACGAGGCCGTGGTGCTGGCTGCGGTGGATCGCCTGCTCGATGAAGAGGTTTCGCTGGACGTACGCGACCCGCGTGGCTTCGGCCCATTGCACCTGGCTGCACTGCACGGCCTGCCGCAGCTGGTGCAGCGCCTGCTGCGTGCCGGTGCCGATCCGGAGATGCGTGATGCGATCAATCGCACCCCGCGCGACATCGCCATCATGCGTGGTTTCATCGACGTTGCTGGCGAGTTCGAGCCGGCGGTACCGGGCGTATCGTCGATGGCCCGCTTCCTGCGCGATCACAGCTGATCGCTGCAGCACTCATGACAAGGGCGCCGAACGGCGCCCTTGTCATATCAAGCCCAGCAGGAAAACTTACCTGCCAGCGCCCGGCGGTACCCAGATCGCCACGCCAGCGGCGCGCTTCTGCTGGGTGGGGATGCCGACGCTGAGGCCGCCAGCGGTGTGGCGTCCATAGCTGCCTGCACCAACCGACATGCCGACCGGCGAACCGCCGGAGCCCACGCCCATAAGAATCACGCCGTTGGCGCCGAGTGCGGCGGCCTCGCGCTTGAGTCTGGCAATGGCCGCGTCGGTCTGGCCCTGGGTACCAAAGCCGACCGCGCTGGAGCTTTCGAGCTGGGCGATCTCAACCGAGCCGGCCGGCGGCGTGGAATAGATCTGCACGCTGGCCGGGTCCACTGGCGCGCGGGCCTGGCCCAGCATGACCTTGGAGGTACTGGCGCAGCCGCCTACGGCCAAGGCAACGCCAAGCGATAGTGCGATAGCGAGCGGAAGTTTCATGGTTTCACTCCCCGGTGATCGGTAATTGCGGATGATCCATGGCGCCGGCTGAATCTGTCGAGAACTTCCGGCCAAGCTGAGGGCCTTTTGCTCCACAGCCGTTCCCGGCTATCTTGCAGGCTGTACCTGGTGGAGGAAAGTACATGGGGCTGATCAGCCTGATCTGGGGCATTGTTGCCTTGCTATGGATGATTCTGGCGTTTATTCCGCTGCTGGGCTGGGGTAATTGGTTCCTGATCCCGTTTGCGGCCGTGGGCGCGATCATCGCCGCCATCGGCCTGCTGTTCACCCATGCCAGCAAGCGCGGCCGGGCCAAGACCGGTCTGCTGCTCAATGCCATCGTCATTGTCGTCGGGGTGATCCGGCTGAGCTTGGGCGGCGGCATCTTCTGAGTCGCTGATGGTTGGGGCCGGCGGGGTACAGCCGGGGGGCGTAAAATGGGCGGGCTGGCCGGAAGCTTTCCGGCGCCGTTGGCCCGTTGTGGGCACTGCAACGCTTCCCGATGATCATCCGCCCCCGTCCCACTGGCTGGCAGCTGCTGTACATCCTGCGCGGCTCCATCGTGCCGGCCATCGCCCCCAAGGTGCTGGCGATCGGCGTGTTGGCGGTGCTGGTGGCGGCGTTCAGCCGTAGCTGGCACCCGCTGGGTGGCAGTGGCTTGTCGGTGGTGCCGTTCACCCTGCTGGGGCTGGTGCTGTCGATCTTCCTGAGCTTCCGCAACAACGCCTGCCACGACCGCTGGTGGGAAGGCCGCAAGCTGTGGGGGCAGCTGGTCATCGAATCACGCAGCTTCGGCCGTGAGGCCGCTGCATTGCTGGCCGCCGAGCCGCAACTGCGCGAGCGCAGCACGCATCTGGTGATCGGCTTTGCCAGTGCCCTGGCCGCGCGCCTGCGTGGCCGTGATCAAGCCGCTGCCTGTGCAGCGTGGTTGCAGCCGGACCAGAACGAGGTGCTGGCGCGGCGCAATGTTCCTGATGGCGTGCTGAACCAGCTCGCCAGCGAGCTGGCCGTGCCGCTGCGCGAAGGCCGTCTGCATCCCTATCTCTACGCCCAGTTCGAAGCGCGCCTGCATGCCATGGCCAGCGTGCAGGCCGGCTGCGAGCGCATCTCAGGCACACCGCTGCCGTTCGCCTACACCTTGCTGTTGCACCGCTGTGCATGGCTGTTCTGCGTGCTGCTGCCGTTTGGTCTGGCCGGCGCGCTGGGCTGGGCCACGCCGGTGGTGTCGATGCTGCTGGCCTATGCCTTCTTCGGCCTGGACCAGCTCGGCGAGGAGATGGAAGACCCGTTCGGCACCGAACCCAACGACCTGCCGCTGGACGCCATGGTGCGTACCATCGAAATCGATCTGCTCGACGCCTTGGGCCAGCGCCCGCTGCCCGAGCCACTGCAGCCGCAGGGTTACCGGCTGCAGTAAGCCCCGTTTCCGGAATCAAGGAGTACCGCGATGATCCATCCCCAGTACCGCCCACGGCGCATGCGCCATGATGAGTTCTCGCGCCGTTTGATGCGCGAAAACACGCTGACCAGCAACGACCTGATCTGGCCGGTGTTCGTGCATGAACTGGAAGGCCGCGCGGCGGTGGCATCGATGCCGGGCGTGGACCGCATGTCCATTGACGAGCTGCTGCGCGAGGCCGAGCAGGCGCTGGAGCTGGGCGTGCCGGTGATCGACCTGTTCCCGGTGATCGACCCGTCGCGCAAGTCGCTGGACGCGGCCGAAGCCTGGAACCCGGACGGCCTGGCGCAGCGTGCGGTGCGCGCGCTGAAGCAGCGCTTCCCCGAGCTCGGCGTGATGACCGACGTGGCCTTGGACCCGTACACCACGCACGGCCAGGACGGCATCATCGACGACACCGGCTACGTGCTCAACGACATCACCGTCGAAGCGCTGGTCAAGCAATCGCTGTCACATGCCGAAGCGGGCGTGGACATCATTTCGCCATCGGACATGATGGACGGCCGCATCGGCGCGATCCGCACCGCGCTGGATGACGCCCGTCATATCAACGCGCGCATCATGGCCTACTCGGCCAAGTACGCCTCGGCCTTCTACGGCCCGTTCCGCGATGCGGTGGGCAGCTCGGCCAGCCTGGGCAAGGCCGACAAGAAGACCTACCAGATGGACCCGGCCAACAGCGACGAGGCAATGCGCGAGATCGCATTGGACCTGGACGAAGGCGCTGACATGGTGATGGTCAAGCCGGGCATGCCCTACCTGGATATCGTGCGCCGGGTGAAGACCGAGTTCGGCGTACCGACCTTCGCGTACCACGTCAGCGGCGAGTACGCGATGTTGAAGGCGGCCGCCGCCAATGGCTGGCTGGATGAGCGCAAGTGCGTGATGGAGACGATGATCGGCTTCAAGCGCGCCGGTGCCGATGGTGTATTGACCTATTACGCGCCGCAGATCGCGCGCTGGCTGAAGGAGGCTTGAGATGAATGTTCCCGGTCTTGAGGGTTACAACTGGGCGGTATGGCTGATCGGCGTATTGCTGTTTGCGGTGGCGATCGGTGTGTTCATCGCCGCCATCGTGCGTGCCGGCAAGCGCCCGCCGCAGCAGCATTCGGCGGCCGAGCGGCTGCAGCGCGAGGCAGCGCAGGGTGGCGGTGTGGATGCCAGGCTGCGTGAGCTGGAGCTGCGTAAGCAGGGCGGGCAGATCGGTGAGGCCGAATACGAAGCACTGCGCGCTGCGGTGTTGGCTGGAGCTAAAAGCTAAAAGCTAAAAGCGGTAGAGCAGAAGCACCCCTCCCCAACCCTCCCCTTCGCTATGCGAAAGGGAGGGGGTGGATCTGGTGCGCTGTCAGATTGCCGCGCCGCCGCTTGTCTCCCTCCCTTTGGCCGCAGGCCAAGGGGAGGGTTGGGGAGGGGTGAGCTTTTGCTTTTGCTTCACCGCCAAAACCTCACCGGCACGAATCATCCCCATCAACCAACGGCGCCTTCATCCGATACAGATCCATGCCGCCAGCCCGCGGCGAGCGCGCCTTGCCGCTGACCACCAGTTCACCGGGCTTGTTGGCATCAATCACCGCACCGCGCGTGTCGCCATCGGCGCTGTTGAACGACAAGCCCAGTACGGTTGCCTCCGACCATGTTCCCTGCCGGCACTGGGACAGCCACAGCTGTGCACCACCAGCCGCATTGGCGCGGGCAAACACCACCCCACGGCCACCACCCAGCCAACTCGCATCCAGCTCATCGGCGGCAGTATTGATGCCGACCATGGCTGCCGCAGCGGCAAAGCCGTCACCGGCAGCAGTTGCACGCCACAGGTCCCAACCGCCGCTGCCACCGTTGCGATTGCTGGAAAACAGCAGCCGACCATCGTCAGCCAGCGCAGGAGAGCGCTCGTCCTGCCTGCCGTTGACCGTCGGCCCCAGGTTCTGCGGCTGACCCAGACTGCCATCGGCAGCCACCGCCGCCCGGTACAGATCAAAGCCACCCTGGCCACCCTTGCGGTTGGAGGCAAAGTACAACCAACGGCCATCCGCGCTGAGAAAGGGATCGATTTCGTCTGCGGCGCTGTTCAAGGTCAACGGCTGCGGCTCCATCCAGCGTTTGTCCTGCAGGGTCGCCTGCCACAGGTCCCAGCCACCGGCGCCGCCCTCGCGGTTGCTGGCCCAGATGATGCGCTGCCCGTCCGCCGACAACGTGGCGCGGATTTCATCTGCACGGGTGGAAACTACCCCCATGCCTTCGATGCCGAACTCGGAAAGCGCCGAGGCAATGGGGCTAAAGGGTAAACTCAGGGTCAGCGCGAGCAGCAAATGACGGGTCCGCATACGGGTCCAGCAAATAAAGTCGCGTCCAGTCTAGGTCATGCAGAGGATCACAATGAGCGCACCACGCTACGCAGTTTTCGGCCAGCCCATCGCCCATTCGCAGTCGCCGCGCATCCAGTCCGCGTTCGGCAAGGCGCATGGCATCGCCGTGGATTACCGCGCTATCGAGGCCTCACCGGAGGACTTCGTGGCAGCGTTGGAAGCCTTTGCTGCTGACGGTGGCGTCGGCGCTAACGTGACCCTGCCGCACAAAGAGGCCGCGTTCGCCCTGTGCACCACCACCACCTCACGCGCGCATCGCGCCGGTGCGGTCAACACGCTGCTGCGCAAGGGCGAACGCTGGCATGGCGACAATACCGACGGCATCGGCCTGGTACGTGATCTCACCGGTCGTCACGGTCTGGATCTGCGCGGACGTCGCGTGCTGCTGCTCGGTGCCGGTGGTGCCGCGCGCGGTGTAGCACCGGCGCTGCTGGATGCCGGGATTCTCGAACTGATCGTGGTCAACCGTTCGCCCGAGCGCGCCGATGCGCTGGTCGATGCGATGAGCGAACCCGGCCGCGCCATCTCCGCCTATTGGGATGATCTGCGCGAGCAGGGCGATTTCGAGTTGATCATCAACGCCACCTCGGCCGCACGCGGCGAGGGCAGCGGTTTCAACCTGCCGCTGTCACTGGTCAACAGCATGACCACGGCGGTGGACCTGAACTACGGCGAGGCCTCGATTCCGTTCCTGGCCTGGGCGCGTGCGGCAGGTTGCCGCAACAGCTTCGATGGCCTGGGCATGCTGGTCGAGCAGGCCGCAGAGAGTTTCCAACAGTGGCATGGCATGCGCCCGGAGACCGATGCGATCTACGCCGAGCTGCGTGCCGGTGACGCGCTGTTGGTCACCGCAGACTGAGGCCGGCCAATGCAACCCATGGAATTGCTGACCACCTTGCTGGTTTCCATCGGCTACCGCCTGCCGATCCTCATTGGCTTGGGCATTGCGCTGGTGATGCTGCTCGATACCCCACGCGGCAAGGTACGCAGCGTGGCCCTGTCGGCGCTGGCATTGCTGCTGGCCGTGAGCATGATTGGTGGCGTACTCAGTGCCGTGCCCCTGCTGCTGATTGCAGGTGGCAACTACAGCAGTGTGGGCTCGATGAATACGCTGCTGACTGCTGGCCATATCGCGCTGTCGCTGCTGGAAGCGGTGGGCTACATCATGCTGGCCTGGGCGCTGGTGCAGGCCCTGCGGCGACCACAGGCCCCCGGCAAACCCTGAGCCCGCAACGCATTCGGTGAATGCGGGCGGGTATGGGAAAATACCCGCCTTGATTGAGCTGCTGGCAGGTTGGCGTGACGGAAAAAGTAGAAGCACCACGGGCGCTGACCGAGGACATCAAAACCGGCATCCGTGACGCTTACAGCAAGCTGCAGGCAAACACGCCGGGCTTCAGCACGCGCCGCTCGCAGAGCCAGATGATCGGCGTGGTGTCGCGTGCGCTGGGCACCGGCGGCGTTGGCGTGGTGGAAGCACCGACTGGCGTCGGCAAGAGCCTGGGCTACCTCACCGCCGGCGTGCCGATCGCCTTGGCCAGCAAGAAGAAGCTGGTGATCAGTACCGGCACCGTGGCCCTGCAGTCGCAGCTGGTCGAGCGCGACATCCCCAACTTCCTCAAGTCCACCGGCCTGCAGGCTACCGTGGCGTTGGCCAAGGGCCGCACCCGTTACCTGTGCACCCGCAATGCGGCCGAAGCGCAGGGCGAGGGCGTACAGGAGGGCATGTTCGGCGACGACGTGCAGCTCTACGACCGTCCGTTGGCACCGATTGAAATGGACGTCGCCGAGAAGCTGACCAAGGCCTTCATCGAAGGTCGCTGGAACGGCGATCTGGACAACGCGCCGGAGAACGTCACTCCCACACTGCGCATGCGCATCACCACACCGGCCTCGGCTTGCGCTGGGCGTCGCTGCGCGTATTCCGCGCAATGCCCGGTGCTGCGTGCCCGCACCGAAGTGCGTGATGCACAGATCATCGTCACCAACCACGCGCTACTGCTCTCTGCGCTATCGCTGGGCGACAGCGACAGCGGCCAGCCCTTGATCGCGCCACCCGGTGAAATGCTGCTGGTGCTGGACGAAGGCCACCACATCGGCAACGTCGCCATCGACCAGGGCGCAGCCAACCTGCCGCTGGACGATATGGCCAAGCGTACCGGTCGCCTGCAGATCCTGATTGCCGGTGCCTACCGCGCAGTGGACAAGGACAAGATCGGCAACCTGTTGCCCAACGAAGCCATCGATGTGGCATCGCGGGTCAGCAAGCTGCTCAAGGCCTTCCGCGACGACATCGGCAACGTCTGGATTCCGCAGCCCGATGACCGCGAGCCGATGTGGCGCGCCGCCAACGGCCGCCTGCCTGAATCCTGGCGTCAGCCTATCGAAGTATTGGCCGATGAAACCCGCACCCTGCTCAACTGGGCAACGGCGGCGGCTTCTGCAGTGGCCAAGGGCAAGCAGGATGATCCGGCGGTCGAGCGCCTGCAGCGAAACCTGGGCATGGCCCAGGAAATGGTCGAGCAGCAGTACAACCTGTGGGCGGGCTGGCGCCGCGAGGACAAGGAAGGCCAGCCGCCGATCGCGCGCTGGGTGACGATGTCACGCGATGGCGACTACATCCTGCACTGCTCGCCGGTATCGGCGGCGATGGTGCTGCGCAAGCTGCTGTGGGACGAAGTGGACTCGGTGGTGATGACCTCGGCGACGCTGACCGGCGGTGGCGATTTCCAGTCGCTGGCAATCGACAACGGCATTCCCGAAGAAGCGGAGATGGTGTCGCTGGCCTCACCGTTCGACCTGCCCAACCAGGCAGAACTGATCGTGCCGCAGTTCCCGGTGACGCCGGATGACCGCGAGCGTCATCCCAAGGAAGTCGCCAAGTATCTGGCCAGCGAGCTGGATTGGGACAAGGGCAGCATGGTCTTGTTCACCTCACGCTGGAAGATGGAAAAAGTAGCCGAGCTGATGCCGGCGACGCTGCGCAAGAAGATCCTTGTGCAGGGCGACGGTGCCAAGCAGAAAATGATCGACCAGCACATCAAGCGCACCAGTGAAGGCGAGGGCTCGGTGTTGTTTGGCTTGAACTCGTTTGGTGAAGGCCTGGATTTGCCTGGCGAGGCCTGCACCACGGTAGTGATCACCCAAGTGCCGTTCGCGGTGCCAACCGACCCGCAGACCTCGACCTTGAGCGAGTGGTTCGAGAGCCGTGGCCTGAATTCGTTCAACCTGATCGCGATCCCGCATGCGTTGCGCACCTTGACCCAGTTTTCCGGGCGCTTGATCCGTACCTCGACCGATACCGGGCGGGTGATCATCCTGGATTCGCGCTTGCTGACGCGCAGGTATGGCAAGCGCATCATTGATTCCTTGCCGCCGTTCAAGCGGGTGATTGGCTGAGGTAGCTCCTTGCTGGCACATCCGATCACCAACCCGTAAAGTTCGCCGCCTTCTCTCCAGTAAACACAGCCATGGCTACTCCTTCTGCAACCTTCCCTTGGACGCAGCAACTGCAGCGTCTGCAGCAGCGCGATGGCGCGTTGGCGCTGTTGGGGACGCACGCGATGTTCGCTGTCGAAGGTGAGGCGCTGACTGCTGCAGGTTCCGCGCTGGAGCAGCTGTTGTTGGCGGGTGAGGGCCAGCTCAAGGCGGACAATGACGTGAGTCTGGTTGCCGATGAGCTGCGCCGTTACCAGAAATTCGCGCCGCCGGGGCGGCCATCGGTGCAGATCGTGCAGCTACGTCGGCAGCAGTCGACAGTGCAGCAGGCGCAGCGGATCGCCCGTCAGGCGTTCATCCGCAACGCTGATGGCTTTGCGCGGGCGCTGGCTTTGGACGTGCCGCAGAAGTTGGGCGTGGTTGAAACCGTGATGCGCTGGCTACGCGCAAACCTGGCGTAACGCTGCTTCGCTCCCACCCCAGCGTAAAGTTGCTTAGCTCCCTCCCTTGCGCAAAGCGCAGGGGAGGGCTGGGGAGGGGTAGCCTTTGCAGTTGCAGTTGCAGTTGCAGTTGCAGTTGCCCTTGCTTTGGCTCCGGCTTTTGACCTACCGGGCCCCTTCCGCAGCGACGGAGCCAGTGGGAAGAACCCGAAGGGCGACGTGCATGGATGCACGTCGTTTTTCGCCACGACAGGGATGTCGTGTCGAAAAATCCCGCTGGCGGAGTGGACCCGCGCCGCGTAGCGGCGTGGGCGCGTAGGCAGGGTGTGCTTGACCAGCCATTCGGCTGTTGAGGAGCTCTTCTTTTGGTTATCTTTTCTTTGCACAAGCAAAGAAAAGTAACTCGCTCCCCGAAGGGGAGAGAAAGCCCTGGCTTCGGTTGTTGCCGTTGCCATTGCCATTGCCATTGCCATTGCTGCCAAAGCCAAAGCCAAAGCCAGTGCAAGTGCAAGTGCAAGTACAAGTACAAGTGCAAGTGCAAGTGCAAGTGCAAGTACAAGTGCAAGTACAAGTGCAAGTGCAAGTGCAGAGCTTTCGCCCGCCTGTGGCGCGCGAGCACACCTTTCTTTGCTTGTGCAAAGAAACGTGGCCCAAAGAAAGCACACCCTGCCTACGCGCCTTCCGCGCTGCGCGCTCCAGGTTCACTCCGCTGCCGGGATTTTTCGACGATACATCCATGTATCGTCGAAAAACGACGTGCGTCCTGCACGTCGCCCCATGCGGGGTCTTGTCCGTCAGCTCCGTCGCTGCGGAAGGGGCCCGGTAGAGCTAAAGTCAAAATCCACGTTCACGTTCACGTCCACTTCCACGGCAACTGCAACTGCAACTGCAACTGCAAAGGCTACCCCTCCCCAGCCCTCCCCTTGCCTGCGGCAAAGGGAGGGGGCTAGAGCAACAGCAACAGCAACAGCAACAGCTGCTACTAGTGGGTTAGTGCCACAGGCCCAGGATCAGGCCGAACAGCACGAACTGTGCGGTGTGGTAGCCGCCGTCAATTGCCCACAACTTTCCGCTGCGCTGGGCGAACTGATAGTTGATGCCGAAGCTTGCCGCGACCATGCCGAAGCCAGCGACGAGGCCGCACAACAACGCCTTGCGCAGCTCCGGCTGCGGGCCAATAAACCAGGCAAAGGCGAACGCCGCCACCAGCGAGAACACAAAGGCCACGCCGAATACCTTGCCCGGATGTCCCTGCGGCACTTCGCCGCCGTTCTCGCGGTTCCAGGCGCGGCCGAACAGGACCGGTGAATACCACAGCCCGCCCAGCAGGAAACTCGATACAGCGGCCAACACCACGGCATAAACGTTCATGCGTATCCCCTGAGCAGTGAGCGATGCCGCATCCTAGCGCTGTCGCATGCGCTTGCGTAGCCGTGACAAGAAAGAAGGCCGGCGGGTTTCCCCGCCGGCCTCCTACCTCGCACACTTTGCTATGACGCGGCTCAGGCTTCCAACGCCGCAGCCGGGCCAAAGAACTCGTAACGGCTCTGTGCTTCCGGCACGCCTACATCACGCAGCAGCTTCTTCACCTGCGCCATGAACGGCTTCGGGCCGAGGAAGTAGGCGTCCATATCGCGCTCGGCCGGCAACCACTGCTCCAGCAGCTCGCGGCTGAGGAAACCCTCGGCGTCGCCCGCATCACCCGGCAGCGCTTCGCTGTAGCAGGTGTAGCTGTGCAGCTGCGGATGCTGCTTCTGCTTGTCGGCGATGAACTCACGGAACGCATGTACGTCGCCATTGCGTGCGCAATGGATGAAATGCACCTGACGACCGCTGGTCAAGGCCTGCTCCAGCATCGGCAGGGTCGGGGTGATGCCGACGCCGCCGCTGATGAAGGCGACCGGGCGCTCGCTGGGCACCAGAGTGAAATCACCGGCCGGGGCGAACAGCTCCAGCGTGTCGCCAACCTGCACATTGTCGTGCAGATGGTTGGAGACCTTACCGTTGCCTTCGCGCTTGACGCTGATGCGGTAGCCAACGCCATTGGCCGCACGTGACAAGGAATAGTTGCGGCGGGTTTCTTCGCCATCGAGCTCCAGCTTCATGCCGATGTACTGGCCCGGCTTGAAGTCCACCACCGCGCCGCCGTCGACCGGCACCAGGTGGAAGGAGGTGATTTCCGCGCTTTCGGGCACCTTCTCGGCAACGCGGAAAGTGCGTGCACCGCGCCAGCCACCCGGGGCTTTCTCATTGGCCGCGTACACCTCTTCTTCGGCGCCGATCAACAGGTCGGCCAGCATCTGGTAAGCGGCGCCCCAGGCGTCGATGATTTCGTCGGTGGCAATGTCCGGGCCCAGTACTTCACGGATCGAGGCCAGCAGGTGGTGGCCGACGATCGGGTAGTGCTCCGGCAGGATCTGCAGGGCAACGTGCTTGTTGACGATCTGCCCCACCAGCGGACCCAGCGCTTCCAGGCGATCGATGTGCTTGGCGTACATCAACACCGAGTTGGCCAGCGCACGCGGTTGGTCGCCGCTGCTCTGGTGCTTGGGGTTGAACAGCGGACGCGCGACATCACTCTGGGTCAGCATCCGGCCGTAGAAATGCTTGGTGAGCGCTTCGCCGCCGGTCTCCAGCAATGGGACAGTGGCTTTGATGAGGTCGCGTTGGGTGGGGCTGAGCATGGTGCGAACTATCCGGCTTCGGGGGTAGCTCCATGTTCCGCGCACCGGGCCGGTTTTCTCGATGACTAATATCAAGAACCCGCACGATTGTAGTGCCGAGCCATGCTCGGCAAGGGGCTTTCCCCGCGGTGTAGGAGCGCCGTCACCCGCGAAGCCACAGCTACTTCCGGCCCCGAAAAGCCAACCCCGCCCCAGCCCTCCCCTTGGCGTCGCCAAAGGGGGGGAGCAACAGCGTAGTGCCGAGCGATGCTCGGCATGAGAATTCACGGGGAAAGCCCCTGCCGAGCATGGCTCGGCACTACACGGCAAAGCCTCAGCGGAGCATGGCTCCGCTCTGCCACCCGGATGCTCAGTCCGCTTCGGGGCGATTCAAGGCCGCGGTCAAGGCCGCTGCGTCTTCGCGGCTGAGGAACAGGTATTCCAGCTCGGCGCTGCCGAACTTGTCTTCCAGTTCCTGCTTGCGTACCGGGTGGTTGCCGAAGCGGTAATGGGTGCTGCCGTCGTCGATGTTCTCGATGGCATATACGCCGAACGACGGCGGATTTGTCAGGGTGCCTTCCAGCCTGACGGACTCAGGGTCGATGGAGCGCTGGATGAGGTCTTCTAGGTCGATCATGGCGTAGCAACAGGACTGATGGGGGGATGTTTGCGGCAAGTGGAATCGCTGGCGCGTCCCACGTCAATGCTTCTCATGCTTCCAGCCGCGGTGCTTGCCATCGGATAACCACTCGATGGCCTGGGCGATCCGCTGCTGGCGGGTACTGTCGCGCTTGGCTTCACCTATCCACTCCAGATAGTCGCGTTGGTAGCCAGGGCTGAAACCGTCAAAGTGTGCCTTGGCGGCCGCCGCACCAGCCAGCGCCTCGGCGAACGCCGGTGGCATTGGCAGCGGCGCGCGCGGCGCCGCTTTGGGGCGGGTTACGCCTGCATCGATACGTTGCATGGCGGCACGTAGCTGGGTTGTGAATTCGCGCTTGCCGGGCAGGTCGGCCGCTGACTGCAGGCGGCCGTATTGGCCCATCGCCGAGTCATCGCCGCTACCGGCCTCGCGCTGCCAGAAACCCAGGGTGGCGTGCGCCTTGAATGCGGCCATGCCACACAGCAGCTTGCCTTTGTAAACAAACGCCGGCATGCCCCACTTGATGGCTTCTTCAACCGCCCCGCAGCCGCTGTGCACACGCTGGCGGATCTCGTGCAGGATCGGCTGCGCGAAAGCGGCGGCATTGGCGATGTAGTCGTCTACGCGGGGGTCTGGGGTTGGCATGACTGGCCTCGGATGGGCGCAGCCTGCCGTTAGTTTCGCGTTAAAACAAGCCCATCGTGGCGATGGGCTGCGAAGCCAGCTGATTTGGCATGGTCAGCCGCGGCGCGACTTTCTTGCCAAGCCGCTGCACAGCGCGATGAAAGCGGTGAAGGCGGCCATGGACAGGAACTGCAGGCGGGTTTCCGGGGTGGCCAGCAACAGCGCGAAAATCAGCGCCAGGATCGCCAGTGCTAGCACCGTCAGGTAGGGGAAACCGGCCATGCGGAATGGCAGCGGCGTACCCAGGCGGTCGGCGCGGCGGCGCAGGATCAGCTGCGACACCAGGGTGATGGTCCACACCAGCAGGCAGGTGGAGCCGACCACGTTGAGCAGCACCGGCAGCACCTTGTCCGGGTAGATCAGCTCCAGCACGGTGGCGACAAAGCCGAACAGCACGCTGGCCAGCACGGCTACCACCGGTACCTGGCGGGTATTGGTCAGGCCCAGCCAGCGCGGCGCTTCACGTCGTTCGGCCAGCGAATAGATCATCCGCGAGGCGCCGTACAGGTTGGCGTTCAGCGCCGACAGCAGGGCGATCACCGCGATCAGGGTGATGGCCGTGGCGGCGCCGGGGATGTTGGCTACCTGCAGTACCGCGGCAAACGGCGATTTCAGGGTCTCGCTGTTCCACGGCACCACCGCGATGATCACGCCGATCGAGCCGATGTAGAACACCAGGATGCGCCAGGCCACGGTGCGGATGGCGCGGGCCAGGCTGCGTTCCGGATCCTGGGTTTCCGCCGCGGCCACCGCGACGATCTCGGTGCCGCCGAAGGCGAAGATCACCACCAGCAGGGCCGCGCCAATGCCGGTCAGCCCCTTGGGCATGAAGCCGTCGTGGCCGGTGATGTTGGCCAGGCCGGGCGAGGGCACGTTCGGCAGCAGGCCCAGCAGCAGGGCAATGCCAACCAGGATGAAGGCGACGATGGCGGCGACCTTGAGGATGGCGAACCAGAACTCGAATTCGCCGAAATTGCGCACGCCCAGCAGGTTGATCGCAGTAAATACCAGCATGAATGCCAGCGAGGTCAGCGGTACCGACAATTGTGGCCATACCGTACTGAGCAGGCCGGCCGCACCGACCGATTCAGCGGCGATCACCACCACCAGCTGTGCCCACCACAGCCAGCCGACGGTGGCGCCGGCGGTGGCACCCAGCGCATCGGCCGCGTACACCGAGAACGCGCCGCTGGCCGGCCGTGCGGCGGCCATCTCGCCCATGGCGTGCATCATGATGATGACCAGGGTGCCGGCCACCAGGTAGGAGATCAGCACTGCCGGCCCGGCGGCCTGGATGCCCACGCCCGAGCCCAGGAACAGGCCAGCGCCGATCGCGCTGCCCAGGCCCATCATGATCAGCTGGCGTGGCTTGAGCGCACGTTCCAGTTTCTGCGACGACGCGTTGGTCGGGGCGGAAGGATTGGCGGGCATCGATGTCGTTCGGTGGAGAGAAGGGCGACACGATACCGCGTCTTTTCGCTGCCGTGTCCTTCGTTTTGCCTACGCGCGCTGACAAATCGCTACGATGATTGCTTCGGCGCCGATGTGCGCCTGCAGCAAGTGGTGGGCGCATGCGCGGTCTGGATTTCAGTTCCTGGCAGGGCCTGCTGTCGACATTATTGGGCCTGGCGATCATCACCTTGATCGGTGTGGGCATCCGCTTGCTGGTGATGCAGGCGGTGCAGCAGAAGCGTGAAGCCGCCAACCGGCAGATCAACGAGCGGCTGAAGACCCTGATCGCCGCCTACAAGACGCTGGGCGGCTCCTTTACCGGTGATCTCAGCGTTGACCCCAGCCATCTGCGCGACCTGCGCCGACGCGCTGCCGAGCTGGCACAGGGGCAGGCAGTGGCTACCGCTGATGGCGCGCTGCTGCTGCCGACCCCGGATCCGGGCGAGGCTGGCGAGCGGGCGCGGCGCATCCGCGATGCGGTGGAAGCGGCGCTGTCGGATGTGATCCTGCTCGGCACCGAGGAACAGGTGCGGCTGGCCGCGCGCGCTGCCACCGACATGGTCGAGGGCCGGCCGATCCACACCGCCGAGCTGGTGGTGTCGCTGCGCGACTTCGTCCGCAGCGTGCTGGATCTGGAGGTGATACCGCCCGCTGTCTCCATTCCCAGACAAGGACCGTTGCGGCCGGCTGGCAGTAGCGGTGGCAACAAGGGCGCCGGCAAAGGCGCCGACAAGGAGGCCGCTGGCGGCGCTGGCAAAGGTGGCGGCGGTGCCGGAGGTGGCATGGGCGGGATGGGCGCCGGCATGGGCATGGGCGCTGGGCTGGGTTACGGCGCAGGCCGCGGCGGCGAGGACGATCCCGAGCGCGGCGCTTGAGGGCGCTACAGCAGGCCGGGAATCAAGCGCTTGGTGCGCGCCGCATAGGCGCTGTAGGCGGGCCCGAAGTGGGCAGCCAGGAAACGTTCTTCCTGACGCAGCTTGACCCAGAACGAGCCGAACACGATCACCACGGCAATCACCCCACGCCAATCTCCAATCATCAGCGCGGTGCCGCTGAACATCAGCAGGAAACCGCTGTAGATCGGGTTGCGCACATGCGCATATGGCCCGCTGCTGATCAGCTCGTGCGCCTGCTTGATCTGCACATTGCCACTCCAGTTGCGGCCCAACTGCCAGCGCGACCACAGCGCGAGTGCGGCACCGGCCACACACAGCAGCAGCCCCAATGCGCAAATCGACAGTGAATGCGGCACAAACTGCTCACGCAGCCAGCCATGGCCAAACCAATGGCCCGGGCCCAGCACCAGTATCGCGATGATCAACGGCAGCCAGTACGCCAGGAACTGCCTGGCACGCGACTCGCTACGGGTCACCTGCTTGGCGCGCAGTGCGGTGATGGCCCAATAACCAAGCACCACCGCCCAACACAGCAGCAGGCCGAGATGGAAGACCGCTGGCATCGGCGACTCCGTCGTTGCAGAACTGGCGCTCAGTTTGATCCGCGCCATGTCACCTGCTCGTGAGTAGGATTGGCTGTGCACTGCACCTTGAAGCGGCCTTCCTCCAAGCCCCTGGAATAAGGGGGCGTTGGATGAAGCAACGGCGCCTTGCGGCGCCGTTGTTGTTTCAGCTTACTTCCAGCGCGACTTGCCGCGGATGTAGCGCGCCGCATCTTCCAGTGAAGTGGGCAGGTATTCCGACCACAGGTTCGGCGGATAGGCGTTCTGGTAGGTGTCGTAGACATCGCGGAACAGATCCATGTGCACGACAGGCTGACGCTTGCGCGCGCGCAGCTCGGCAATCGGCACGCGGCCCAGCACCAGGGTTTCTTCCTTGCTCTGCGCCTCGGCGACGATCTTGCCGCTGGGGTCATACAGGGCGGTGCCGCCTGAACCCGGGTCGTCGAAGTAGGGGCCGTTATCCGGCGAGATCGAGTTGTTGACGATGGACGAGTAGACGCCGTTGTACATCGCGCAGGCGGCGACATCCATGTCCGAGAAACCGCCCGAGGCGGTACGCAGGAACACCTCAGCGCCCTTGAATGCCATCGCCCGGAACAGCTCCGGCTCACGCTGGGTGGAACTGGTGCAGATATTGCCCAGCGGCGTGCGGGTCACCGGCACCACCGCATCGCGGCCGTACATTTCCACGTAGCGGTCGAGCACGTCGTAAGTGGTCGTGGTGAACAGTTCGAAATCCGGGAAGGCGCCCTTGAGGTTGCGGGCCTTCCAGTGCTTGTCCACGATCTCGCCCTTGTCGTTCATGATCGTGGTGATCGACAACACGTGACCCGGCCAATCCGGATCGGTGGCGTAAGCGCCAAACACGATCCATGTGCCGTACTGGCGTGCCTTCCTGGCGATGGCTTCGGTTTCTTCGCCGGGAATGGTGATGGCGAATTTCAGGATTTCATCGCGTGTCCATTTGCGCCAGCCGCTGAGCGGGAACTCGTGGAACTGCAGCAGATCGGGTTTGGCGTGGTAATGCGCTTTGTCGATGAGCTCGAGCATATGCGCAAGATTGCGCTTGCTGCCGGCCTTCCATTCCTTGGCATCGAAGCTGTGCACGCGCGATTGCACAAGGCCCAGGGTCCACGCCGGCTTGGCCAGTTCAACCGTGGTGTAGGTGCCGTCGGTGCGCTCGTTGAGCGAGTCCGGCCCCTTGCCCATGGCCGCTTGCGCAGGTGCCGATGTGCCGAGCAGGGCGGGGCCGACGGCGCCGAGTGCGGCCAGGCCGGCGGCGCTGCCGAGGAAATGTCTGCGGGTGTTGCTCATTGCTTGCCTCGATGGATGGGCGGCGTGGATCATCTTGGTTGCAGTTGCAGTTGCAGTTGCAGTTGCAGTTGCAGTTGCAGTTGCAGTTGCAGTTGCAGTTGCAGTTGCAGTTGCAGTTGCAGTTGCAGTTGCTGTTGCTGTTGCTGATGCAGTTGCTGGTGCCGATGCTTGTGCCGTTGCTGTTGCTTCTCCCGCTTGCGGGAGAAGGTGCCCCGAAGGGGCGGATGAGGGGAGCTTTTAAGGCGTTAAGAGCTTCCAAGTCTTTTGGTCTTCTTGCTAGAAGCTTCCCCTCACCCCAACCCCTCTCCCGCAGGCGGGAGAGGGGCTTAAGCAACAGATCAGATCGGGTCGCCGTTGAAGCTCTCGCCCTTGATCTTCTGCCAGTCGCGGCTGACGAACTTCTCGTCGATCTGCGTGCGCTGTACCAGTACGCCGCGCTTGTACCAATGCCAGATGCGGTTGCGCAGCTGGCCGCAGTCGGACAGCTGGATCATTTCGTACAGCTCCAGACCGTCTTCACCCTTGCGCTGCCAATACAGCATCAGCGTTCGGTGATGGTCGTCTTCCGGAATTTCGGTGCACCAGCCGTAAATCAGCTCATTGTCGAAAATGATGCGGCCAAACAGGTAGGACGTCGGGAAGTCGCGTACTTCGGTCTTGCCGTCCGCCCAGCTGTAATGGTTGGTCTGGTGGTACGGGGCTTTGTCGTCGCCGGTGATGCGGCAGATCAGGCGCGACTTATGTTCGTCAATCTTGTCGCCGTTGGCATCGTAGTAACGGTACACGCCATCCCAGACGCCCTCATGGCGGGCGAGGGCGGGCATGTGCTTGGCCAGATCGGTCATGTGCTTTCCTTGGTTGTGGTCTTTGATGGGCGACGCTGTTGCGTCTTACTGGTCGCGAAGTTCATCCATGACTTCTTCCATCGGCACGTCCATAGCACCGCCTTCCACCGCCTCGGTTTCCTGCTGCACGATGCGCAGCACCCGGGCGATGTATTCCTTCATCCACAGCGTGCGCTGTGCTTCGGCCTCACGGTCCGGACGGAACTGGTCCAGTTCCTCGCGGCTGAGCAGGCCTTTCTGTTCGATCAAGCGTTCCAGCGCATCCAGGCGCTGGTGTGTAACGGAGTTCTCCATGGCTATGGCCATGGCGATGGACAGCACGCGCTCCACGTCCGGGTCCTTGAAGAAGTACGGACGCTTGCCACGGGCGCGGCTGCCAGCCAGCGCGATCGGATCGATGCTCATGCTTTCCACGCTCCAAACATGGTCCACAGTGCGGCGCGACCGTGGTCTTCGCCGCTCTCGCTGGCGACCGGGAAGATGTCGCGGTCAACCACACCACGGACCTTGGTTTCGAAATAGCGCTCTGCGTCAAAGCCGGCCGCCGCCATCATCTGGCGCAGGTCGTACTCATGCATCACGCTCCAAAACGGCTCGTTGTTGTTGTACGCATCCCAGTCACGGATGAACTGCTCGTAGGGGTCCATACCGTGGTACTGCGGCTGCTCCAGATGCGCGGTCAGGCCGCCGCTGGCAAGCAGGCGTTGGATCTCGCGCAGCTTGCGCGGCATCGCCGTGGAAGAGCTCTCATGCCAGAACATGGCGGTGGTGATCAGGTCGAACGAGCCGTCGGCATAGTCCAGCGCTTCGCCATTGGCCTGGCGGAACGTGATGTTGTTGACCCCCAGCGCACGGGCGCGGGCATGCGCATAGCGCAGCATCGGCGCAGCTACATCGATGGCGATCACTTCGGCATCAGGGAAGGCCTGCGCCAGCGGCACGATGTTGTGGCCGACGGTGCAGCCGATATCGAGGATGCGGCGTGGCCTGAACCCGGGGTGCTGTTCCTGCAGCCACTGCGCCAAGGCCTGGCCGCCGCCGTCGTTGTAACGGCCGAGCATGCCGCCGGTGGTGGCGAAGATGCCGCAGTCGTAGTTGGCCGCGGCGGAGACGTCATCGGCCAGCAGCTCGGTGTGGTAGCCGCCGGGCATGCAATGGATGTCGACCGCGCTGGAATAGCGTGGCACCTGCACCGAGGCATCGAGCTGCAGGCCGTCGTCGCTGGCGTTGAGCGCGCGGGTTTTCTCGATCAATGCATCCACCTGTTTGAGCACCAGACCGCGACCGGCCTGCTGGCGCATCTCCATGCTGCTGCGGCGCAGGGCGCTCCAGGTCTGGTAGATCGCGTCGCCGGCCATCGCTTTGCGCACTTCATGGCGGGTTTGCGGCGCACGGCCCTTTTCCTTCTCGAAGGCGGGTTTTACCCGACCTTCATAGGCGACTTTGACTTTGGGACTGAGCTGGGTGGCCAGGTAGCCATTGAGGTTGGCCAGGAAGTCGAAGCGCGCAGTGTCGTCGAGCGCGCTGTCAGGGAACACCGCGTGGCGGCCCACGTGCTGCCAACTTGGGGGCAGGGCTTGCTGGCTCATGGCGATTCCTCGGAAGGCTTCAAGTTCTAAAGTTATATCTATATGTCATGTTGGTCTGGTCGGGGTCAAGCGGCGGTTTGATACCTGCGCCACGGTCCCCGCGGCGGTGGCTGCAGCCCTGCTGACACATCCCGATTCCCGAATTTCTCAAATGTCCGGACAAAAAGCCAGTGCCGATTTTCATGCTCCGATCGGGAGCTTTTTTGTTGCGAAGCAACATCTTGCGCAGTCTCGCCAGTGGCCCGCGCAGCAAGGTTTTCATACCGCCCAGCGCTGCCGGGGGATCGCCGACATAGGTTCTACAAATGATTGGACAATCATGTACTAATGATATAGCTATATGTCATCTTCGATGGGTCAACAGGCCTGTCTTCCGTGGTCCGGAGCAGGCCAAGGCACTGGCTTCATCGCTCCATTTCAACCGGGGGTTGGACGTGATTCGAATGTCATCGGTTTTGCTGGCTGCCGCAATTGCACTTTCGCCACAGGCAAAAGCGCTGGATCTGCAGTCTGAAACGGGCAGCGTTGAAGCAATGGTCAAGCTGCGCTGCTCGCTGGACCCGAAGCAGGAAGAGATCCTGTGGTGGGCCGGCACCTTGTTCGCGCAGGAGCCCGGCAAGAAGGCTGCACCGCTGATGGGCTTCGAGGGCTACAACATCTGCCGTGCCGAAAAGCAGGCCGATGGCGTGTGGCGTTTGTATACGCGTGAGCTCACGTTCTACCGCGATCTGAAGACCGGCAAGATCATCGACAGCTGGGACAACCCGCTGTCCGGTGAGCGCAACGAGGTGGTGCAGGTCGCCAACGATCCGGTCAACACCGTGCTCAATGCACCGGGCCGCCCGCTGCAGCTGCCATGGGTGGAAGCCGGCGAGCAGGTGATGCTGACCCTCAATATTCCGCTGGCCTATCCCAACCCGCTGCAGCCGGCCGAGTTCCCCGCCGAATCCAGTGGCCCGACCTATATGGGCTCGGAGCACTTCATGTTCTTCGCGCCACGCGCGGATCTTGAAAACCCGGCGCTGAAGAGCGTGCCGGTCACCTACGGCTGGACCCGCATCGGGCCGTGGTTGCCGTGGATGAAGCTGGGCATGCGCCCGGGCAACCTGTTGTACATCGCGCAGGGCAACAAGCGCGCATCGGTCAGCGAACTGCCAGCCGATATCCAGGAACTCGTGCGTAACCGCTACCCGGAATACGCACGCGCACCCGAAACCTGGGTGCAGCCCAACGTCACCAGCTGGAGCGCCTACAAGCAGCTCAAGCAGGGTGCGAAGGCGAAACAGCAGGACTGAAGTACGGAAGCACTGGACGGAACCCTCCCCCAAGACGGCGCATCCATCCTCCCAATCCATTCCGATCACACTTTGCAGTCGGGAACTCCATGAAAATCATCAAGCCAGACCTGCTGTGCTCCTCGATCGCCCTCGCACTGATGTTGTGCGCAGGTACCGCCGCGGCCGAAGCCGCCGACGAAACGGGCGCTCCGCCGGCCGCCAATAGTGACTCCGTACAAAGTCTTGACCAGATCACCGTGACCGCGCGCGGTGTGTCCGAGCCGCTGCAGCAGATGCCGCTGCCGATCACCGCCATGTCCGAGCAGACCATCGAGAAGAAGGGCCTGACCGATGTGCGCGACATCGCCAATCTGTCGCCGAGCTTCTCGTTCAAGTCCGGCTACGGCCGTGGTTTCGACCGCCCGGTGATCCGCGGCATGTCCAACATCCAGGGCGAGGCTAATGCCTCGTTCTTCATCGACGGCATCTACGTCGAAGGCGACATTTCCAGTTACGGGCTGGAGAACATCCAGCGCGTGGAAGTGATCCGTGGCCCGCAGTCGGCAGCCTTCGGTCGCCGCACCTTCTCTGGTGCGGTCAACTTCATCACCAAGCGTCCGGGCAGTGCGCCGGGTGGCAAGCTCACTCTGGGCGTGGGCAACTACGGCCAGGAAAAGATGGGCCTGTTCTACTCGGGCGCGAATGAAGACGGCTCGTTCGGTTACGACGTCAGCCTGAACAAGCGTGGCAATGATGGCGTGTTCTACAACAATGCATCGGGCCGCAAAGACCTCAATGGCACCGAGACCATCAGCGGCATGGCCGCCATCGCCTGGTCGCCGACCGATTCACTGGACATCACCGCGCGGGTGATGAAGCAGAAGAGCCGCGACCAGCACTTCGCCGCCGCGCGGCTGGGCAGCAACAACCTCAACTGCTACCTGCCCGAGTACACCGGCGGCCTGTACTTCGGTCTGTACCCGATCCTGGAATCGCGCCGTCGCGGCTACTACTGCGGTGAGCTGAAGGAACCGTCGGACTACGCACTGAACACCAGGGAATTCGAGACCGCAGGTTATTTCTCCGGGCGCAAGACCGATCTGCTGCGCACCAGCGTGGTGGTGGACTATCTGTTCGCCAACGGCTGGAACCTGACCTCGACCTCGGCCTACAACAAGAGCGAAACCTACGCTGCCAGCGATCAGGATTACCGCGCCATCCGTGGCTACGGCGGTGCGTTCGAAAGCTTCGCCAACAGCGGTGTAAAGAACTGGTCGCAGGACATCCGCCTGACCACCGACCAGAACTTGGCGGTGTCGGGCATGCTCGGCGCGTACTACTACGAGCAGAACGCGCAGCCGGGTTGGGGCGGCGACCTCACCGGCTATACCATCGGTGGCAACAAGGTGGTCACGCCCATCCCGACCAATCCGGATGACCAGACCGTCAACAAGGCGCTCTACGGCCTGATCAACTGGCGCATCAACGACCAATGGACCACCTCGCTGGAAGGCCGCTATGCGCGCGATGAAATCAGCAAGGGCGGCACCGATGTGCGCGTGCTCGGCGCCAACACCTATCGCCAGACGTATGCGCTGGACAAGACCTTCAGCAGCTTCACCCCGCGTTGGACACTGAGCTACCAGGCGCGTGAGAACGTCAACCTGTACGGACTGGTCTCCAAGGGCAACAAACCCGGTGGCTTCAATACCGACGTCTATCGCGCCGACTTCCGCGAAGCCGACCGCGACGCGCTGATCGCACGCGGTTTGAACACGTACAAGGAAGAAGAGGCCTGGAACTACGAACTGGGCATGAAGAGCGATTGGCTGGACGGCACTCTGCGTGTCAATGCCAATATCTACCAGATCGACTGGACCAACCAGCAACTGACCGAAACCGGTCCGGTGATCCGCAAGAACGGCTCGTTGTTCTCCACCAGCTACACCACCAATGTCGGTGAGTCGCGCATTCGCGGCTTTGAGTTGGAAAGCCAGTGGGCGTTCGCGCAGGGTTGGCTGGCCAGCCTGGCGTACTCTTTCACCGATGCCGAGATCCTGAAGTTCATCAGCCAGGACCAGGCCGATCTGTTCTCCAGCAGCAATGCGCCGACGCTGGCTGATCCGGCCGCCGATGCTGCCGGCGCTACCTTGCCGCGCGTGCCCAAGCACAAGGCAACGCTGGGCTTGATGTATGACGGTGCGCTGTCCAATGGCTGGGAATACACCGCCAACATGGATGTGAACTACGAAGGCAAGCGCTACATCCAGGTCGACAACCTGGCGTACATCGGCGCCTCCACCCGCACCAACTTCCGCTTCAGCATCCGCCCGACCGAGCAGCTGCAGGTGTCGGCCTACGTGACCAACGCGTTCAACGATCGCACCCTGGAAGACGCGCAACGGACCATCAACCCGGATGCATACGTCGCTGTGCCGGCAGTGCCGCCATTGACCGGGCTGGCAGTGACCAACCTGCGTGATTTTGGTTTGACGCCTTCGCTGCCGCGTATGTACGGCGTTGAGGTCAGCTACAAGTTCTAAGAGTTTTGCGTGGGCCGGGATGTCTCGCGGCGTCCCAGCCCGCGTGTAATGGGCTTTACCGATGCTCCATCAGATCGTCATTCCCGCCTGCGCGGGAATGACGGCATCTCAAGCAAAAGCAAGTAAACCAATAGCAAGTAAGGCAACCCCGCACCTCCGCAGGCAGAAGCAATGCAACGACGCGATTTCATCAACGGAGTTTCCGCCATGGCCGCACTTTCGCTGCTGCCGGGTGCGCTGCACGCCAAAGTGCCGACCAGCGATGTCATCGTCGTCGGCGCTGGCCTGGCAGGTCTGTCTGCCGCCCATGCGCTGGAAGCCGGCGGTGCCCGCGTTACCGTGCTGGAAGCCAATCCGCGCGTCGGTGGCCGTCTGCAGACCGTGGTGCGCAATGGCATCCGCTTTGAAATCGGGGGTGTCGAAGTCGGCACCGCCTACGATCGTGTACACGCCCACGCCAAGCGCGTCGGTGTCGGCATCGTGCCGCCGTCGGCTGCCTTGCCGACGGCCGCCGGGCTGGGTCTGGCCATCGGCGATACGCTGGTGCCAGCCAAATCATGGGGCGAAAGCCCGCTGAACACTTTGCAGGGCCGCGAACACGGCCTGCTACCGCCGATGCTGCTGGCCACCGCGATCGCCGAGCTCGGCCTGCCGGCCGTGGACAGCTGGCGCGACCCTGCCAATCTCTCGCTGGATATCCCGCTGTCACAGTTGATCGCCAGCAAGGGCTGGTCGCCGCAGGCGCTGCAGTGGATGGATATCGGCAATAGCTTCTCTTCGCTGCAGACCATCAGCGCGCTCGATGCCTTGCGCCGTGATGCGCTGCGTCGGTTCGGTTCCAGGGGAACCGGCTGGGTGCAGGGCGGCAGTCAGGCGCTGCCCGAGGCGATGGCTGCTTCGTTGTCGCAGCCGCCGGTACTCGACGCTCAGGTCACCCGGGTCGAATCCGCGCGCGGCGTGCTGGAAGTCCGCTGCGCCGATGGTCGCCGTTTCCGCGCCGCGCATCTGGTGCTGGCCCTGCCCAGCGGCCCGCTCAGCCGCATTGCGATTGATCCGGCGCCGCCGGTTGCGCAGCAGGAGGTCTGGTCGGCACGGCGCTCCAACGCCGTCACTACCATCCACCTGCAGCCCACCCGCAGGTTCTGGGAAGACGATGGTTTGCCACTGTCGCTATGGGGCGACGGCCCGCTGCAGCGCGTGTTTGCCGTGCCCGGTGCCGATGGTGAGATCAACCGCCTGATCGTCTGGCTCAACGGCGCCATGGCCGAGCAGGCCGACCAGCTCGACCGCGAGGCCCGCTTCGCCTGGGCCATCAATGCCATGCAGCGGCTGCGGCCGGCGTCCGAGGGCGCGCTGCTGCCGCTGGAGACCCGCAGCTGGGGCAATGACCCCTTGTCCGATGGCGCGTTCTCCGAGATTGCCCCCGGCTATTTCGCTGAAACCCTGCGCTGGGCCAACACCCCGTTCGGGCGCATCCACTTCGCTGGCGAGCAGACCGAACTGCAGGTTCCGGGCATGGAAGCGGCCGTAACTTCAGGCGAGCGTGCGGCTGCAGCAATTCTTTCGGCCTGATTGAACTACCTTATCCCCTACCTTCCGGGCGCGGATGCGCCTTCCAGAGACAGTAATGAGCCTGAAGACACTGAACCCCTACGATTTGTTCGACGTGCGTTCGCTGCTGAGCGAGGAAGAACGCGCTGTACAGGATTCCGTTGCCCGTTTCACCGATGAGCGCGTGCTGCCGATCATCGGCGACTGCTTCGACCAGGGTCGCTTCCCGACCGAGCTGATCGATGAGATCGCCGACATGGGCCTGCTTGGCAGCTCGCTGCCGGAACAGTACGGCGGCGCCGGCTTGAACAGCGTCAGCTACGGCCTGATCTGCCAGGAACTGGAGCGCGGTGATTCCGGCATCCGCAGCTTCGTCTCGGTGCAGAGCTCGCTGTGCATGTACCCCATCTACGCCTACGGCTCGGAAGAGCAGCGCATGCGCTGGCTGCCGGACATGTCGCGCGGCAAGGTGATCGGCTGCTTCGGCCTGACCGAAGCCCACGGTGGTTCCGACCCGGCGGCGATGAAAACCCGTGCAGTGAAGGACGGTGGCGATTGGGTGATCAACGGTTCCAAGATGTGGATCACCAATGGTTCTGTAGCCGATATCGCCATCGTCTGGGCCAATACCGACGAGGGCGTGCAGGGCTTCGTCATCGAGAAGGGCACCCCGGGTTTCACCACCCAGGAGATCAAGCACAAGATGAGCCTGCGCGCCTCGGTCACCGGCGCGCTGTTCTTCGACAACGTGCGCGTGCCCGATGCCAACCGCCTGCCCAACGTGAAGGGCCTGAAGGGCCCGCTGGGCTGCCTCACCCAGGCCCGCTACGGCATCACCTGGGGCCCGCTGGGCGCCGCGATTGCCTGCCTGGACGAAGTGCTGGCCTATACCAAGGAGCGCATCCTGTTCGGCCGCCCAGTCGCCGCCACCCAGAGCGCGCAGATCAAGATGGCCGACATGGCCCGCCGTATCACTGCCGGCCAGTTGCTGGTGTTGCAGCTCGGCCGTCTGAAGGATGCCGGGCAGATGCAGCCGCAGCAGGTCTCGCTGGCCAAGTGGAACAACTGCCGCCTGGCCATCGACATCGCCCGCGAGTGCCGTGACCTGCTCGGCGGTGCCGGCATCACCACCGAACACGGTGCGATCCGTCATGCGCTGAACCTGGAGTCGGTGATCACGTACGAAGGCACCGAGACCGTGCACCAGCTGGTGATCGGCCGCGAGCTGACCGGCATCAACGCGTTCTGATGATGGACGGCCTGCACAGCACAATGCAGGCCGTCTGCCTGCGGCAGATTCCGCAAGACTTGCCGCAGCTGCAGGATTTTGAAACGCAGCAGCTGCCGTTGCCGGTTGTCGGTGACGGCCAGTTGTTGGTGCAGGTGCAATGGTTGTCGCTGGACCCGTTCCTGCGCGCGCAGCTTGGTGGCCGCTATGCGCTGCCGTGCCCGCCGCTGGGTAGCATCGTGCCGGGCTATGGCATCGGTACGGTGATCGAAGATCGCAGTGGTCGTTTCGTGCCCGGCAATGTCGTGACCGGCATGACCGGCTGGGCCGAGCAGGCCGTGCTGGATGCAGGCACCGCTTCGCTGATCGATGCGACGCTGGCACCGGTCAGTACCGCTGTTGGCGTGCTGGGTATTCCCGGGCTCACGGCGTGGGCCGGTGTGCGCAGGATTCTGCAACCGAAACCCGGACAAACCATCCTGGTATCCACCGCCGCTGGTGCGGTTGGCAGCGTTGTCGGCCAGCTGTGCAAGGCTGCAGGTTGCCGCGTGGTTGGCATCGCCGGCAGTGCGCAGAAGTGCGCCATCGTCACCGACGATTTCGGCTTTGATGCCTGCGTCAGCTATCGCGATGCGGAGTTCGCCAAGGCGCTGCGCGCGGCCTGCCCGGATGGCATTGATGGTTATTTCGATAATGTCGGTGGCGCCGTGCTGGAAGCCGCGCTGTCGCTGCTACGCCTGCATGCGCGGGTGGTGTTGTGCGGGCTCAGTGATCAGTACAACCGCGCCGAGCGCCCGGCTGGCCCCAATCTCGGGCCGGTGATCGGCGCACGCGCTCGGCTCGAAGGGCTGGTGGTCTACGACCATCTGGCCGACTTCGCGCAATGCCGCAGTGAACTGGCGCAGATGATCGCCGCCGGCACGCTGCGCTACCGCGAACATATTCACGACGGGCTGGCCACTGCGCCGGCTGGTTTCATCGGCCTGCTCAATGGCGACAACCTGGGCAAGGCGCTGGTACGGCTCTAAGGAACACGCATGACCCAGATCCAACGCCGCTTCGCTTCCGTCAACGGACGGCAGGTGCACTACCGCATTGCCGGCAGCGGCCCGGCGCTGCTGCTGATCCATCAATCGCCGCAGAACTCGCGCATGTGGGCAGCGATGCAGCAACGTTATGCCGACCGCTATACGGTGATTGCGCCGGATACGCCTGGCTTCGGCTATTCCGATGCCTTGCCCGGCAACCCGATGACGATTGCCGAGTTCGGTGCGGCTACCCTGGAGTTCGTCGACGCCATCGGCCTGCAGCGCTTTGCGGTATTCGGCATGCATACCGGCGGGCTGATAGCGACCTGGTTGGCTTGGGCTGCGCCCGAGCGTGTCGCCGCGTTGGTGGTGGATGGCTACGCGGCTTTTACTCCAGAAGAAAGCGCGCTGTATGGCGATGCCTATCTGCCGCCATTCGTGGCGCAGTGGGACGGTTCGCACCTGCGTTGGCTGTGGTCGCGCATGCGCGAGCAGAAGTACTACTTCCCTTGGTACGACGGCCGCGCCGAAGCGGCGATGACGATACCGCCGCAGACCACTGAGAGCACCCGCGAAGCGGTGATGGATGTGCTGGATGTTGGCGACACCTATCGCGCCGGTTATGCGGCAGCGTTCCGCCACAACGATCACTTCTGGCTGCAGCAGCTGCAGATGCCGTCGTGGCTGGTCTACCGCCATGGCGATCCGCTGCTGGCGCATATGCCGCGCCTGCGCAGTCTGCCCGCCAACGTATCCGTGGTCGAAGAGCCTGCGGGCATCCCGGCGATGCTCGACAGCATGGATGCGTGGTTGGCACAGACGCTGGCTGCCGAGCCGGCCTTCGTTGCTGGCAACGCTGGTGCCGCGACGAACAATAGGTGGCAACGACGCATCATCGCCACCGCCAGCGGCGACATGGCGGTGTGGGAGCGGGGAGGGCAGGGCCAGCTACGCCTATGCCTGCATGCGCCCGGCACCCGGCCGCTGGTGCCGCAACAGCTTGATGTCGATTACAGCGCGTGCGTGCTGCCGGATCTTCCAGGCCACGGCGCGTCTTGTGAGAGTGATTCCGGCTTGGATGCCGCCAGCGTGGTCGCGGCCTTGTTGGATGCATTGCGCGACAGCGCCGAGCTGCCGGTGCTGATCGAAGCGCACGGTGCGGCTGCCGGTTACGTTCCTGCGCTGGTGGATGCGCTGGGTGCGCGTGTCAGCGAAGTCGTGCTGCATTCGCCATGGCTGCTCACTGCCGAAGAACAGGCCTTGCTGCTGCAGGGCTTGCCAAGCACCGTCATCGATCGCGCCGGCGGTTACCTCTGCGATGCCTGGCAGTGGGAGCGTGAGCGCCATCTGCTATGGCCGTGGCTGCCCCCCAGTGCTGCTGCGCGCCGTCGCGTGGACGCGCCTGCACCTGCGCTGGTGCATGCCAATGTTGTTGAACTGCTGCGCCTTGGCCGCCGCCTGCACGGCCTGCTGCGCGACGTCACCACGGCGGATCTGACCGCGCGCCTGCGCGCCTTGCCGGTACCGCTGCGCGTGATCACCGATGCCGATTCCGATCACCAGGGGCGCGCTGCCGCCCTGTCTGCCTGAGCTGAAGGACCCCCATGAGTAACGACACCGCAACCGCCGTCATCGCCACGCTGCAGTCCAGCTGGGGCGGCAGCATCGTCACCGATGCCAGCGAGCTTGAGTACTACGCCACCGACGTCTACTCGCAGGGCCTGCCGCTGCTGGCGGTGCTGCGTCCGAATGACGCGCAGCAGCTGGCCGCCGCGGTCAAACAACTTACCGAAGCCGGTGTTGCGGTGATCGCCCGCGGCGGCGGCATGAGCTATACCGGCGGCTATACCGCCGCACAGAGCTCCAGCGTATTGGTGGACACCAGTTCGCTGGACAGCATCGTCGAGATCAATCTTGAAGATGCCTACGTGGTGGTCGAAGCCGGCGTCACCTGGCGGGCCCTGAAGGACGCGCTGGACGCCAAGGGCGTGCGCACCCCGTATTTCGGGCCGATGTCCGGCTCGCATGCCACGGTTGGCGGCGGCATGTCGCAGGGCGCGATCTTCCACGGCACCGCCCGTTACGGCTGCTCGGCAGACGTGGTACTGGGCCTGCAGGTGGTTACCGCCAATGGCGACATCCTCACCACCGGCTCGGCGGCGGCTGCCAACACCACGCCGTTCTTCCGCTGGTACGGCCCGGACCTGACCGGCCTGTTCCTGGGCGATTGTGGCCTGCTCGGCATCAAGACCCGCATCGTGCTCAAGCTCATCCCCAAGCATGCGCATATCGACTACCTGTCCTGGCAGTTTCCGACTGCGGAAGGTCTGTTCGGCGCCTTGGGAGTGCTCTCACGCCACGGACTGGCCAGCGAAACCGCGGCCTTCGATCCGGCCCTGACCCGCGTGCGCATGCGCCGGGCTGGCCTGTCCAGCGACGTCAAGGCGCTGACCAATGTGATCAAGAAGGGCGGCCTGATCTCCGGCCTGAAGCTGGCGGTGAAGGGCCGCGACATCGTCGACCAGGAGCAGTTCTCGCTGCACATCACCCTGGAAGGCGACAGCGCTGCCGAGGTCGCCGATCGGGTCGCGCGTGCGCGCAAGCTGGTGGCTGAGTTCGGCGAGAGTATTGAGCCTTCGATCCCCAAGATGATGGCCGCCAACCCGTTTGCCGCCTGGAACTCGATGCTGGGGCCACAGGGCGAGCGCTGGGCGCCGGTACATGCGCTGGTGCCGCACTCCAAGGCCTCCAGCATGTTCAACGCATTGCAGGACCTGTTCGCGCGGGAGCAGGCGACGATGGACAAGCACGGCATTTTCATCGGCACCCTGCTGTCCAGCGTGGGCGCGCAGACGGTGGTGATCGAGCCCTGCATCTACTGGCCGGACAGCCACAATGCATTCCACGTCCGCACCGTCGATGTCGACCACCGCGAGCGCATCGGCTGCCCGGGCGAGCACCTGCAGGCCCGCGCTGCCGCCGACACGCTCAAGCGGCAGATCGCCGACACCATGCGCGCGCATGGCGCGGCCAACCTGCAGCTGGGCAAGTTCTACGACTACCGCGCCGGCCGCGACCCGGCCGCGTTGGCGGTGCTGGACGCGGTCAAGGCCCAGCTCGACCCCAAGGGCCTGATGAACCCCGGCGTCCTGAGCCGCTGAGGCGCCTGAGCCCCTCTCTCTCCGGGAGAGGGGTTGGGGAGAGGGCAGGCGCAGCCTGCTGGGCAAACCGCCATCACCCCCAATAGCCCCAGCCCCACGGCCAGGCTCAACGCCTGGCCGTTCGCGTATGTGCCACCGCAACTGTCCAGCCTGAACCCTGTGTGCTTCCATGGCTGGCCGGTTTCCGTACCATCGGCAACAATATGCCGGCCTGATCCCACCCGGACGGCCCACGTTCGATGCAGATCGAGCCGCCACCCGCAGCCACCGAGACACTGTGAAAACACCCCAACAATTGCAGGTACTGATAGACGACGGCGTCATCGACGAGGTCCTGCGCCCGCTCAAGAGCGGCAAGGAAGCAGCGGTTTACGTGGTCCGCAGCGGCGACGAGATCCGCTGTGCCAAGGTCTACAAGGACATGGCGCAGCGCAGCTTCCAGCAGCGCGTGCAGTACCAGGAAGGCCGCAAGGTGCGCGGCAGCCGTGAGGCCCGCGCCATCGGCAAGGCCAGCAACTACGGCCGCAAGCAGGCCGAAGCGGCCTGGAAGAACACCGAGGTCGATGCGCTGTACCAGCTGCGCGACGCCGGCGTGCGCGTGCCGGAACCGTTCGGCTATTTCCATGGCGTGCTGGTGATGGAACTGGTGACCGATGCCGAGGGCTTCAGCGCCGCCCGTCTGGGCGAGGTGGAGCTCAGTGCCGAACAGGCGCGTGAGTTCCACGCCGTGCTGGTGCAGCAGGTCAAGCTGATGCTGTGCTGTGGCCTGATCCACGGCGATCTGTCGCCATACAACGTGCTGGTCGGGCCGGATGGCCCGGTGGTGATCGATTTCCCGCAGGTGGTCAGCGCCGGCGGCAACAACGCCGCCCGCACCATGCTGCTGCGCGACGTCAACAACCTCACCGCCAACCTTGGTCGCTGGGCTCCGGAGCTGCTGGAGACCTGGTACGGCGAGGAAATGTGGGAGTTGTTCCAGGCTGGCGAGCTGCTGCCGGATACCGTGTTGACCGGCGAGTTCACCCCGGATGAGCATGCGGTGGACCTGGACAGCGTGCGTCACGCCATCAACGACGCCCGCGAAGAAGCGCTGATCCGCCAGCAAGGCCGCGAAGCCGCCGCCGAAGAAGACTACTGAAGGTAGTGCCGAGCCATGCTCGGCACTACGGAACGGCGCTGGCCTCACTCATCGCCAAGCGATGATTCCTCACGCGGATCGGCCAGCAGGAAGGAATCATCACCCGCAGCGGAAGTAACCCGCGCGGTGCCGCCGTTGCGCAGTTCCCAGTGCCAACTCTCATAGCGGGTGGTGAGCGTGCCGCGCACATAGCAGGGCCCGTGCAGGAAAAAATCATGTTCCTGGCGCGGGGTGATCAACACGGCATGGCGGAAGAACACACGCAGCTGCTGCGCATCAGGTTTGAATCCATCGCACAGAAGCGCATCGCGCTCGTTGTCGACGCCACTGCCGGTGACCACGATGTTCGACAATGCGCCCAACGGGCCTGGGCGAGTTGCGCAAGCGCCCAGTAGCAGCACCCCCAGCAACAACAGGCTGTGACCGATCAAGCACGAAGCGCTCGGCGTCGGGATGAAAGCACGGGAGATTCCATTCGTCACGGTGATGTATCCCCTTCGGTCTGCAACTGGTAGTGGCCCGGCGTACCCAGCACCACATTGAACACACGCGGTTCCAGCGAATAGGCATGGACCAGATTGAGCTGCAACGTGGCATCGCTGAGTACGACGGTGCTGCTTCGGTTGGGACACGACCAGAAGCTGTCCGAGGCCTCGGCCAATGGCAGCTTTGCAACTGTTGCGAAGGGTTTTCCGGGTGCCGGTGCGCTCAGCCATTCAATCCAGACGCGGCAGGACACGTGCTCGAAGCCAACGTTCTCCAGACGCACCCGATAAACCCCTTGCTGTTGCCCTGACTGCCAATGGCCGGCAGTGACGATGGCCAATGTTGCAGCCTCGTCCGGGGCGTCGGCCGCAACAGCCGGCGTAGCGGCAAGCAGCAAGCACAGCAGCATGGAATGACTATTCATGTCAGAGATCGTCCTTGGGAATCGGGTGCGTGCTTCACGCAGGCGTGTGCCCGCCCGCGAGCCGATGATAACGAATCAGGAACTTGAGTCGGGCTGCCAACAAGTGGTGGCATGGATGAAGCCATGGCAGCGGTAATTCGGTCCTTCGCAGGAAATCTGGGCGGTAACCCGAGTTGCGTCCTTCGCGAAGCTATAGCAGGCCACGGAGACATCTCCGTTCACGCTCAAGGCTGGCGCTGCAGATGGTCCGTAACGGAGCGAAAGCGTGCTCTGGAGCAGCTCACGGCACGGTTCGAAGTCCAGTTCCGAACTGAAAACAAGCTGCTCCAGGATATGGTTGGGTTGTTCCGTACATGCCTGCACCAGATCCGTTTCGATATCGAATTCCTGGCCCAGCGTGAAACCATTGAGTAGAGGCATGTGAATCCGATGAGGTGCAGTTCTAAGGAGGGCAGGCCGAGTGTATTGGCCAGAGCTCCACTGCGAAAGCGGCCCGGACCGCCGCACGTAGTGCCGAGCCATGCTCGGCAAAGCGCCATCCAGGCAGTTGTAGGAGCGGCGTAAGCCGCGAAGCCGATAGAGAGGAGCCATCCGCTACAACCGGCTGATCATCTTCAACCGCACCTGCGGCGCAGCCACGTCATGTCGCTGCGCCGCCATCGCACACAGATGATCCAGCAGTGCCTGTGGCTGCAGCAGCAATGGATCGCCTTCATCCAGACGCAGTGCCAGATGCTCCCACCAGAACGGGTGGCCATCCAGATAGACCTCATAGCCAACGATGTAGCGATGCGCATCCATCTCAGGTGCCTACATGCACGCGGTCGCCGACATCGCTGCAGCACAGGTGTTCAAGCGCCAGTTCCATGGCCAGTACATAGCTTTGCGCACAGTAGCCCTGGGCGACGCCAAGACGACGGCCAAGATGCTCCGGCAGACAGGACTGCGGCGCATCGCTGGCGTCCTCGTGAACTTCCACGTAGGCATTGCGTAGGCGTGGCAGCAGGCGCTGCAGGCGCAGGCTGTGCACGCAGCCTGCCGGCGCGAGCAGGATCACGTCGTCGGGGTTGTGGTCGGCCGCGCACAGCGAGTCCAGCAGCTCCTGCTCAGAGCGGCAGCTGCGCTGTGCCACGCTGACGCCGACATCGAGTGCGCGATGCACCAAGGCGTTCATGACCGGGCTTGGCAGTGGCATAGCAGCCTGCAGCTGCGCATCACATGTATCGGGCCCACGTACGATGAAGATGGCCATGGCTCAGGCGCCTTGTCCGTTGCTGAGCAGACGTGTGGTGATCGCCAGCGACAGGCGTCGCGCCTCGTCGGTACCGGTGCTGCAGACCACCAATGCGGTCGCGGCATGATGCGGATGCAGGTGGGCTTCGAGCGTGTCTGCATCGCTGCGGGCGATCTCGATATACGGCGAGGGCAACGCATCCAGTGCGTTGCAGACGCTGCGGCCGTGCAGCGCCCATTGCGCTTCGTCGGTGGCAGTGTTCTCGATCAGCACCCAGCTTGGTGCCTGATGTCGGGCGTTATCCAGGCACTGGGCCAACGCAGGCAGTGAGCCGCAGTGCTGGCATTGCAGCGGCTGGTCGGCGAGCTGTGCGGGTAGAAGGGATGCATCCGGCACTGTTGGGTTGCGGGTATGCCGGATCAGTAAAACGCTCATGTAGCACCACGTCCAAGCGCCTTGCGGCGCGGTGGTGCCACGATGCGCCGCGGCCACATCAAATCGCCATGGCGGCTGGGCGGGGTGGCGTAAAGTCTGCGTAGCAAAGCGCAGGCCGCTTTAGCCGGTAGCTGGGAACTTCGGCCGCCTAGGGCGGTCAATTCGGCTTGACTTCCGGAGTTGGTGATCAGCCATGAGTGAGACTGAGTCCCTTGCATCGCCCCATCCCGTGCTGGCCTGGCTGCGACGTGAAGCCTTGCCCTTGGGCGTGATGTTGCTGCTGCTGTTCGCGGCCCGCGACAGCCTGGCCAATCACTACCGGGTGCCCAGCGGCTCGATGCAGCCGACCTTGCAGCCAGGCGACCGGGTGGTGGTGGATATGCGTGCGTACGGCCTGCGCCTGCCCTTCACCGATGTGCAGCTGCTGGCCGGGCAGGCACCGCAGCGTGGTGATGTGGCGATATTTGATTCCCCGGCTGATGGCACGCGGCTGATTAAGCGCGTGGTGGCTGTTGCCGGTGATCGCGTGCAGTTGCATGACGGTTATCTGTCCATCAATGAACAGCCGCTGCGGCAGGATGTGGCGCGTGAGCTGTTCGGCAGCAAGCAGGTGCAGCTGGATCTGGAAGACGGCGGCGGTCCGGATATCAATGGCATCACCATTCCGGCCGGCAAATTACTGGTGGTTGGCGATCATCGCGGTAACAGCTTTGATGGTCGCTTCTTCGGACTGGTGGATGCAGATACGGTCTACGGCAAGGCGGTGGCTGTGTATTGGCGGCGCGGGGAAGGGCCGGAGTGGCAGCGGTTGTAAGCGGCGACGGCGAAGAAAAAAACCGGCACGGAGACGTGCCGTTTTTTTTGGGCCTTTGTTTTTGTTTTTTCTTGTAGGAGCGGTGTAAGCCGCGAAGCTGACGGTGCCGGCAAGCTGCACGGATGCAGTGGCAAGTGGAAGGGTGGTTGTATTGATATCGGCTTCGCGGCTTACGCCGCTCCTACAAAATTTGCACATTGGTAATACCAATAGCCTTCACTAACCCTATGGTCTAATAGGATCTTCGCGGAAACGGCGATTCAATCGCGGTTCGTTGGTCGGACTGATTGAATATTGGTAATACCAATATTCCCGGCCACCGCCACGCCACCTTCGGGTGGGCCGCCTTTCGCCTTTGACGAGAACCTGCATGCAGCCCTGGGAACAACTGTACGACCCCGCTGGCAACCTCTGGCTGTCCAGCCTGATCGCGCTGTTACCGATCGCTTTCTTCTTCGTCGCCCTGGCCGTGCTGCGCATGAAGGGCTGGCTGGCCGGCACCATCACCGTCGCCATCGCGCTGGCGGTTGCGCTGCTGTTCTATCGCATGCCGGTGTCGCAGGCTTTGGGCGCAGCCGGGTTTGGCTTCCTGTACGGGTTGTGGCCGATTGCCTGGATCATCATCGGCGCGGTGTTCCTGTACAAAATCGCGGTCAAGACCGGGCAGTTCGCGATCATCCGCGCCTCGATCCTGTCGGTGACCGAAGACCAGCGCCTGCAGATGCTGATGGTCGGCTTTGCCTTTGGTGCATTTCTTGAAGGTGCGGCAGGCTTTGGTGCGCCGGTGGCGATCACCGCCGCGTTGCTGGTCGGCTTGGGCTTCAAACCGCTGTACGCCGCCGGCCTGTGCCTGATCGTCAACACCGCGCCGGTGGCCTTCGGTGCGATGGGCATCCCGATCATCGTCGCCGGTCAGGTCACCGGCCTGGATGCGTTCGAGATCGGGCAGATGGCCGGCCGCCAGTTGCCGTTCCTGACCATCATCGTGCTGTTCTGGATCATGGCCATCATGGATGGCTGGCGCGGCATCAAGGAAACCTGGCCGGCGGTGCTGATTGCCGGTGGTTCCTTCGCCATCGCGCAGTACCTGACCTCCAACTTCATTGGCCCGGAGCTGCCGGACATCACCGCGTCGCTGGCCTCGCTGGTGTGCCTGACGCTGTTCCTGCGCCGTTGGCAGCCCAAGCGCATCTTCCGCTTCGAGACCGAGGCCAGTGCTGACGCTGCCGCACAGGCATCGGCTGCACCGCGTTACAGCGCCGGCCAGATCACCAAGGCGTGGTCGCCGTTCCTGATCCTCACCGCGATGGTGACGCTATGGAGCATCAAGCCGTTCAAGGCCTTGTTCGCTGCCGGCGGCCCGCTGGAGAACTGGGTGCTGAAGCTGCCGGTGCCGGGCCTGGACCAGCTGGTGCAGAAGATGCCGCCGATCGTGAGCGCGCCCACCGCCTACGAGGCCGTGTACAAGTTCGATGCGTTCTCGGCTACCGGCACCGCGATCATGCTGGCGGCGGTGATCGCCATCATCTACCTGCGCATGCCGGTACGCGCAGCGGTGCGCACGTTTGCTGAGACCGTCAATGAACTGAAGATGCCGATTTACTCCATCGGCATGGTGCTGGCCTTCGCCTTCATTGCCAATTACTCCGGCTTGTCGGCGACATTGGCGCTGGCGCTTGCGCATACCGGCAAGGCATTCACGTTCTTCTCGCCGTTCCTGGGCTGGCTGGGCGTGTTCCTGACCGGTTCGGACACCTCCTCCAATGCCTTGTTCTCGGCCTTGCAGGCGACCACCGCGCAGCAGATCGGGGTGTCCGAGGTGCTGCTGGTTGCGGCCAATACCACCGGTGGCGTCACCGGCAAGATGATCTCGCCGCAGTCCATCGCCATTGCCTGTGCGGCGGTGGGTTTGGCCGGCAAGGAGTCGGACCTGTTCCGCTTCACCGTCAAGCACAGCCTGATCTTCACCGTGATGGTCGGCCTGATCACCACCGCGCAGGCCTACTGGCTGACCTGGATGATTCCCTGAGCCATGACCGCGCGCACCCGCCAACGCCAAGCAGCTTCGGGCCACAATGTCGGCATGAGTACGCAACGTATTTCCGACAAGGTGGCCGCGCAGCTGCGCGTGCTGGTGGACGAACAACAACTGCAGCCGGGTGACCGGCTGCCTTCCGAGCGCGCACTGGCGGTGCAGCTTGGGGTCTCGCGCACGGCGCTGCGCGAGGCGATAGCGCAGCTGGGCAGCCAGGGCTTGCTGGTGGCACGGGTTGGCGGTGGCACCTATGTGGCCGAGCCGGCTGCACGTGCGCGGCAGGCGTTGGATGAACCGTTGGTGCCGTATCTGCCGCTGTTCCAGGGCGATCCCGAATACCGTTTCGACGTGCTGGAAATCCGCCATGCGCTGGAAGGCGCTACCGCGTGGCATGCAGCATTACGGGCTACCGACGAGGACCGCGCGCGCATCGCGCTGGCCTTTCAGACCATGATGGACGCGCATGGCAAGGACGACCCGGCCGGCGAAGCGCGCGCCGATGCCGCTTTCCACCTGTCCATTGCCGAGGCCTCGCACAATCTGGTGCTGCTGCAGGTGATGCGCGGCCTGTTCGAGCTGCTGCAGACCAATATCTCGCAGAGTCGCGAGAAGCTCTACACCGCTTCGACTACGTTCTCCCCTTTGTCCGACCAGCATCGCGAAATGATGGATGCGGTATTGGCCGGCGACCCCGAGCGTGCGCGTGCCGCAGCGCATACCCATCTTGAGTTCGTGCACACCACGCTGCGCACGCTCGATGAAGACGAAGCACGGCGTGCCCGCGCTTCGCGGCTTCCTTCCCCCCACGGTTGACCCATGATCATCTCCGCCTCCACCGATTACCGTGCGGCCGCGCAGCGTCGTCTGCCGCCGTTCCTGTTCCACTACATCGATGGCGGCGCGTATGCCGAACACACGCTCAAACGTAATGTTTCCGACCTGTCCGACATCGCGCTGCGCCAGCGCATCCTGCGCGATATGTCCGAGCTCAGCCTGGAAACCGAGCTGTTCGGTGAGAAGCTGGCGATGCCGGTTGCGTTGGCGCCGGTCGGCCTGACCGGCATGTATGCGCGTCGCGGTGAAGTGCAGGCGGCGCGTGCGGCGGACAGCCGCGGCATTCCGTTCACCTTGTCGACGGTGTCGGTATGCCCGATCGAGGAAGTGGCACCAGCGATCAAGCGACCGATGTGGTTCCAGCTGTATGTGCTGCGCGACCGTGGCTTCATGCGCAATGCGCTGGAGCGCGCGCAGGCAGCCGGTGTCACTACGCTGGTGTTTACCGTGGACATGCCGGTGCCAGGCGCGCGCTACCGCGATGCGCATTCGGGCATGAGTGGCCCGAATGCCGGCATGCGCCGCATTGGTCAGGCGATGACCCATCCGCGTTGGGCCTGGGATGTTGGCCTGTTCGGCCGTCCACATGACCTGGGCAATATCTCCGCCTATCGCGGCAGCCCGACCGGGCTGGAGGATTACATCGGCTGGCTGGGCAACAACTTCGACCCGTCGATTTCGTGGAAGGACCTGGAATGGATCCGCGAGTTCTGGAAAGGCCCGATGGTGATCAAGGGCATTCTCGATCCGGACGATGCCCGCGATGCGGTGCGCTTTGGCGCCGATGGCATCGTGGTCTCCAATCATGGCGGCCGCCAGCTTGATGGCGTGCTGTCCACCGCACGCGCCTTGCCGGCGATTGCCGATGCAGTGCAGGGCGATCTGAAGATTCTCGCCGACTCGGGCATCCGCACCGGCCTCGATGTAGTGCGGATGCTTGCACTCGGCGCTGACAGCGTGCTGCTCGGTCGTGCCTTCGTCTACGCGCTTGCCGCGCAAGGCGAGGCCGGGGTGGCCAATCTACTGGACCTCATCGCCAAGGAAATGCGCGTGGCGATGACGCTGACCGGCGCACGTCGCATTGCCGATATCAGCCGTGACTCGCTGGTCAACCTGGCATGAGTGCGAACGAAGCACTGCTGGCGCAGCTGCGCAGCGCCGTTGGTAACGCCCATGTATTGACTGGCGACAAGGCGACGCGTCGTTTCCGCAAGGGCTACCGCTTCGGTGATGGCGCTGTGCTGGCGGTAGTGCGTCCGGCGACCTTGTTGGAGATGTGGCGTGCCCTGCAGGCCGCGGTGCAGGGTGGGGCGGCCATCATCCTGCAGGCAGCCAATACCGGCTTGACCGGCGGCTCGACGCCGGATGGCGACGACTATGGTCGACCGATTGTGCTGATCAGCACGCTGCGCCTTACCGGCGTGCAGTTGCTTGATGAAGGGCGACAAGTGCTGTGCCTGCCCGGCGCCACGCTGGATCGCTTGGAGCAGACCTTGGCACCGTTGGGTCGCGAACCGCATTCGGTGATTGGTTCCTCGTGCATCGGTGCATCGGTGCTGGGGGGTGTCTGCAACAACTCCGGTGGCTCGCTGGTGCGGCGTGGCCCGGCCTATACCGAGATGGCGCTGTACGCGCAGGTTGATGGTGATGGACAGCTGCAGCTGGTTAATCATCTTGGTATTGCGCTGGGCGACAGCCCAGAAGAAATTCTGCAGCGGCTGCAGGCCGGCGATTACCAGCCTGCCGATGTGTGTGTTGGTGGTGAGCGTGCAGGCTCCGATTCACGCTATGCCGAGCAGGTGCGGCAGGTGGATGCGGAAACGCCGGCGCGCTTCAATGCTGACAGCAGCCGTCACTACGAGGCTGCGGGCTCGGCTGGCAAGCTGGCGGTGTTCGCAGTGCGCCTTGATACCTTCGCCAAGGAAGCGGCCGAGGTGTTCTATATCGGCAGCAACCGCACCGACTGCCTTACCGCGATCCGCCGCCAACTGCTGACTGGCTTCGAGCGCCTGCCGATCTCTGGCGAATACATCCATCGCGTCGCCTATGACATTGGCGAGCGCTACGGCAAGGACACCTTCCTGCTGATCGATAAGCTCGGCACCGCGCGGGTGCCGGCGGCATTTGCCTTGAAGAGCCGGGTTGATGGCTGGTTCGAACGGCTGGGGCTGCGCGGCGTTACCGATCATGCAATGCAGCTGCTGACCGGGTTGTTGCCCTCGCACCTGCCAAAGCGCATGGGTGAGTTCCGCCAGCGCTATGAGCACCATCTGCTGGTCAAGGTTTCCGCACAGGATGCGGCGGCGACGGAAAGCTGGTTGCGTGATTTCTTTGGTGAGCATGAAGGTGGTTACTTTCACTGCACGCCTGACGAAGGTCGCAAAGCCTTCCTGCACAGATTCGCCGTGGCTGGTGCCGCGGTGCGCTATCGCGAAGTACATCGCGCACAGGTGCAGGACATCGTTGCTCTGGATATCGCCTTGCGCCGCGACGATCGCGACTGGTTCGAGCAGCTACCGGCTGAGTTGAATGCGCGGCTGTTGCACAAGCTCTATTACGGCCACTTCCTGTGCCATGTTTTTCACCAGGACTACATCGCGCGCAAGGGCGAAGACCCAATGGCGATCGAGCATGCGATGTGGAAGCTGCTGGATGAGCGCGGGGCCGAGTACCCGGCCGAACACAACGTTGGCCATCTTTATCCGGCCAAGCCTGCGCTGGCGCAGTTCTACCAGCAGCTGGACCCGAGCAATACCTTCAATCCGGGCATAGGCCAGACCAGCAAGCAGCCGGGCTGGAAGGGCTGTGATTGCGCGGAGCACTGAAGCGCAAGCCATCTGCTTAAGCTTTGCTTGAGCTTTGCTTGAGCTTTGCTTGAGCCCCTCTCCCGTTCACGGGAGAGGGGTTGGGGTGAGGGGGAGCTTCTAGCTGGCTTGTCATTCCCGCGCAGGCGGGAATGACGACAAAAAAGCGAAGGCAAAAGCAAACAAGCCCAGAGCAAACAGGCCCAAGCCTTATCGCTCCGAATGCCCGGTATCGTCGTACTGCCTCGGCGCAAACAGATCCGGCTGGATCAGCTCAACGAACGCTCTGGCCTGCGGCGACAGCACCTTGCCTCGCCGCACCACCACGCCATAGCTGCGCGAGGGAAAGTAATCACTCATTGCCCGCGTCGCCAGCTTGTCGCGGTCGCCATCGTTCAAGCACAGGGCGGTGACGATACTGATGCCCATGCCCATCGCCACGTATTGCTTGATCACCTCCCAGCCGCCCACTTCCAGCGCCACCGTGTACGGCACGCGGTGCTGCTGGAACACCAGGTCGACCAGGCGCCAGGTGATCTGCCGGCGCGGCGGCAGGATCAGCGGCCACGGCGACAGGTCTTCCAGGGTCAGGTTCTTCTTCTTCGCCAGCGGGTGGTCGGGCGGGGTGATCAATACCTGGTCGAAACGGTAGACCGGTGCGTAACTGAGGTCGGCCGGCACATCCATCATCGAGCCGATGGCCAGATCGGCAGCATCGCTGCGCAGCAGGTCGGTGCCGTCGGCGCTGATCGCGTTGTGCAGGGTCAGGCGCACATCCGGGTGCAGTCTGCGGAAGTTTTCGACGATCTTTGGTAGTAGATACAGGATGGTCGACGAATTTGCGGCGATATTGAGCTCGCCTGCATCCAGCCCGCTGACCTTCTCGCGGAAGCGCGGCAGCAGTCCGTCCAGGCTTTCCACCAGTGGTTGCGCCATGTCGTACAGCAGCTGGCCCTCGCGGGTGGGCACCAGGCGGCGCCCACTGCGCTCGAAAAGCACCACTCCCAGCTCCCGCTCGAGCGCCTGCAGCTGCAGGCTCACCGCCGGTTGGCTGACAAAAAGTGCTTCCGAGGCACGCGAAACCGAGCCCAGGCGCACCGTCTGCAGGAACGCCCGCAGCGGCTTGAGTCGGTCAGACTTGTAGGAAAAACGCGGGGTTACGGGCGGCTTGGCTGGCATCTTGAAGCCAGTATTAGCACAACTTATAGATAACATTGCAAAAACTGTTTTGTTAAATACCTGCCTGCGGCCGCACGTTGGAGTCCCCGACATACGCAGGTACCTCCGATGTCCGCCGTCGCCCACGCAGTCGCTACCCCGCAGTCCGCCCCCCGCCCGACCCCGGGCATCACCCTGACCACCCAGCTGGCCGGCCAGTCCGCGCTGCTGCCGGCCGGCGTGTTGGGCCTGCTCGTATCGCTGCATCGTGCGGTCGAGCCGGGCCGGCAGGTGCGGCTGGCTGCCCGCCGTGAGCGCCAGGCCTTCTTCGACCAGGGCGGGTTGCCGGATTTCCGTGCCGATACCCGCGCCATCCGTGAAGAGGACTGGAGCGTGGCGCCAATCCCGGCCGCGCTGCAGGACCGTCGTGTCGAGATCACCGGCCCGACCGACCCGAAGATGGTCATCAACGCGCTGAACTCCGGCGCCAAGGTGTTCATGGCCGACTTCGAGGATTCGACCTCGCCGACCTGGCGCAATGTGCTGGCCGGCCAGCAGACGATGAAGGCAGCGGTGCGCGGCGATCTGGATTTCACCGCGCCGGCCACCGCCAAGGGCCCGGGCAAGCACTACACGCTGCGCCCGGCCGACGAACAGGCGGTGCTGATCGTGCGTCCGCGTGGCTGGCATCTGGATGAGAAGCACGTGCTGGTCGATGGCCAGCCGATTGCCGGCGGACTGTTCGATGCGGCGCTGTTCGCCTTCCACAACGCGCAGACCTTGATGGACAAGGATCGCGGCCCGTACTTCTACCTGCCCAAGCTGCAGTCGATGGAAGAGGCGGCGCTGTGGGAGACCGCGCTGTCGCACATCGAAGGCATGCTGTGCCTGCCGCATGGACAGATCAAGGTCACCGTGCTGATCGAGACGCTACCGGCGGTGTTCGAGATGGATGAGATCCTGTACGTGCTGCGCGATCGCATCGTCGGCCTGAACTGCGGGCGCTGGGACTACATCTTTTCCTATCTGAAGACCTTCCGCCGCCACGCCGACAAGGTGCTGCCCGAGCGCGGCCAGGTGACGATGACCCAGCCGTTCCTGAAGGCGTATTCGGAATTGCTGATCAAGACCTGCCATCGCCGAGGCGCGCATGCGATGGGTGGCATGGCCGCGCAGATCCCGATCAACAACGATGCCGCCGCCAACGAGCAGGCGATGGCACGGGTGCGCGCCGACAAGCTGCGCGAAGTCACCGCTGGCCACGACGGCACCTGGGTGGCGCACCCGGCGCTGATTCCGGTGGCGCGCGCCATCTTCGACGAGCACATGTCCGGTCCCAATCAGCATCACGTGCTGCGCCGCGACGTGCAGGCCAACCGCGATGAATTGATCGCGCCCTGCAGCGGCACGGTTACCCGCGCCGGTTTCGAGAACAACGTCGAAGTCTGCGTGCGTTACCTGGCCGCCTGGCTGGATGGCAATGGCTGCGTGCCCATCCACAACCTGATGGAAGACGCCGCCACCGCCGAGATCAGCCGCAGCCAGATCTGGCAGTGGCTGCATGCCGGCAACCAGCATCTGGACGACGGCACCGCGATTGATTTCGCGCTGCTCGCCAGCACCCTGCGCGCCTTGCCGGCGCGCTTGGGCGACACCTCCGCACTGCCCGGTGGCAGCCGCATCACCCAGGCCATCGGCCTGCTTGACCAGCTCAGCCGCGCCGACGAGCTGACCGACTTCCTGACCTTGCCTGCCTACCGGCAGATCGATTGACCCTTCCCCCTACGCACTGGATTCGAGGACGACATGATGAGCAGCTACCAGCAACAGATCGACGCCCTGCAGCATGACTGGGATACCAATCCGCGTTGGAAGGGTTTGAAGCGCACTTACAGCGCTGCCGACGTGGTGCGCCTGCGCGGCAGCGTGCAGCCGGAACACACCTTGGCCAAGCGCGGTGCCGAGCGCCTGTGGGAACTGGTCAATGGCGCTTCGAAGAAGGGCTACGTCAACGCCTTCGGTGCGATCAGCGCCGGCCAGGCGATGCAGCAGGCCAAGGCCGGGCTGGAGGCGGTATACCTGTCCGGCTGGCAGGTGGCCGCCGACGGCAATACCTCCGAAACCATGTACCCGGACCAGTCGCTGTACGCCTACGACTCGGTGCCGACCATGGTCCGCCGCATCAACAACACCTTCCAGCGCGCCGACGAGATCCAGTGGAAGAACATCATCGACGGCAAGGTCAAGGCCGAGGATGCGATCGACTTCTTCCTGCCCATCGTTGCTGATGGCGAGGCCGGCTTCGGCGGCGTGTTGAATGCCTATGAGCTGATGAAGAACATGATCGTCGCTGGTGCCGCTGCGGTGCATTTTGAGGACCAGCTGGCGGCGGTGAAGAAGTGCGGCCACATGGGCGGCAAGGTGCTGGTGCCGACCCAGGAAGCGATCCAGAAGCTGTCCGCCGCGCGCTTGGCGGCAGATGTGCTGGGCGTGCCGACCATCGTGCTGGCGCGTACCGATGCCGAGGCCGCCAACCTGCTGACCAGCGACTTCGACCCGAACGACACCCCGTTCATCACCGGCCAGCGCACCGCCGAGGGCTTCTACAAGGTCAAGAATGGCCTGGAGCAGGCGATCAGCCGCGGCGTCGCCTACGCTCCGCACGCCGACCTGGTGTGGTGCGAGACCGGCACCCCGGACCTGGGCTTCGCCCGCGAGTTCGCCCAGGCCGTGCATGCCGCCAGCCCCGGCAAGCTGCTGTCCTACAACTGCTCGCCCTCGTTCAACTGGAAGAAAAACCTGGACGACAAGACCATCGCCAGGTTCCAGGACGAGCTGGCCGCGCTGGGCTACAAGTACCAGTTCATCACCCTGGCCGGCATCCACATCAACTGGTTCAACACCTTCAAGTTCGCCCACGACTACGCCCGGGGTGAAGGCATGCGCCACTACGTGGAGCAGGTGCAGGAGCCGGAATTCGCCGCCCGCGACAAGGGTTACACCTTCGTCTCGCACCAACAGGAGGTGGGCGCAGGCTACTTCGACGATGTGACCACGGTGATCCAGGGTGGCGCCTCCAGCGTGACCGCGCTGACCGGCTCCACCGAAGAGGAGCAGTTTCAGACTGAAGTGGCTGCCTGAGGGCGCTGACAAGGTCGTTTTAAAGGGGCTCTTACGAGCCCCTTCTTTTTTTTGGGCATGGCCCAGCATCAAACGGTGTAGGGGGTCACAAAACCGATAATTTTGATGATAGGCTCGCGAGATTACTCGTCTGACATGGACGAGCAGTCCATGAGGCAGGGAATGAGCGGCATGGGAACAGGGGGTTTGGCACTGGAGTCTGAACTTTCCGTCGCTACGTCGGCGGGAAGCGCGGTGCTGCGTGCGCAATTGTCAGCGGTGGAATTTGCACTGTTTGCCCAGTACGGCGTTCGCCGCACACTGCAGGCCGACCAGGTGCTGTTCCGCTGTGGCGATCTGGGCAGCTCGATGTTCATCATCGTAAGCGGCACTGTCAGCCTGGATTTCGGTACCGGTCTGGCGCCCAAGCCGATGGGCAGCAACGACTTCTTTGGCGAGCTTGGCCTGCTGATCGAGCGCCACCCGCGTTCCTGCGATGCGCGCGCAAACTGCGACAGCGTGCTGCTGGAAATCACCCATGCCAACTTCCATCGCCTGATCGACCAGGATCCGGCGATGGTGGTGTTCTTCCTGCGCCGTACCTTGTCGCGGGTGGTCTCCAGTGAGCAACGCCTGATCGCACAGCTCAGTCGCCGTAATCATGAGCTGGAAACCGCGCTGGGCAATCTCTACAGCGCCAACCATGAGTTGCACCACACCCGCGAGCTGGTCTACAGCGATGACCTGACCGGGCTCAGCAACCGCCGCGCGCTTACCGCCTACCTGCAGAAAGCGCATCGCTCCGGTCATCGGCCGCAGGGGCTGCTGTTACTGGATTGCGACGACTTCAAGGGGCTGAATGACTCTTACGGTCATCTTGCCGGCGACCACGCGCTGCAGTGCTTCGGTCGCATTCTCGCCTCGGTGACCGGCAAGGACGATATCGCCTGCCGTCTTGGCGGCGACGAGTTCTGCGTATTGCTGATGAAAGCGGACGCGCAGAGCCTGCCGCGCACCGCTGATTTCGTGCTGGAAGCGATGCGCCATCTGATCGCCTATCCCGGTGCAACGGTCGGCGCCTGCTCGCTTAGCGTAGGCATGGTGTTGATCGATGAGGACCATCATTGGAACGACGCCTATTCGCGCGCTGATCAGGCGCTGTACTTGGCAAAGCGCGAAGGCGGTAATCGCGCGCAATGGTTCCTGGAGCAGTCCGGTGACCACGACTAGCCCGGCATAACACATGACGAGCGAGACTGACGCGCTCTCTTCTGATCGCCAGCTGAAGACGCTGGTGCTCACCGATCTTTGTGACTCGGTGGAGCTGACGGCACGGATTGGCGACGCGGCAGCCGCTGAGCTGTTCCGCGCCTTGGACGTGCGCGCGCTGCAGCTGTTGCAGCGTTGGAAAGGGCGTCTGATCGATCGCTCCGATGGCATGTTCCTGCTGTTCGACGTGCCTACCCAAGGCCTGGGTTTTGCCTTGGACTACCTGGATGCGCTGGCCGAGATCGGCGAGCAGCGCAAGCTGCCGCTGCAGGCGCGGATTGGCATCCATGTAGGCGACGTGCTGTTCTGGCGCAACGATGAGGATGCAGTTGCTGCTGGCGCCAAGCCAGTGGATGTGGAAGGCGTGGCCAAGCCCACCGCGGCCCGCTTGATGGCGTTGGCGCGCCCGAATCAGATTCTGCTGTCATCAGTCGCCGAAGCGCTGTTGCGCCCAAGCCAGCGTGAGCTGGGCGAACGCGGAGCGAACCTGCAATGGAAGTCGCACGGTCGCTGGTATTTCAAGGGCCTGCCGACGCCGCAGGAAGTGTTTGAGATAGGCGCAGCGGGCAGTGCTCCACTGCGCATGCCGGCCCGTTCGAACAAAGCGTGGCGGCGTCTACCGCTATGGCGGCGACCGGCGGCGTTGGTCGCTGAGTTGCTGCTGGTGGTCGCTGTGGGCGCAGTGGCGTGGGTATTGGTACGCCCTGAGCCAGCTATCGCTTTTGTCGAGCGTGATTGGGTGGTGGTTGGCGACTTCAGCAACCAGACCGGCAATCTGGTGCTGGACGATGCATTGCAGCAGGCGCTGCGTATCAGTCTCGAGCAATCTCGCCATGTGAATGTCATCAGTGACCTGAAGGTGCGTGAGACCCTGCGGCAGATGCGCAGGGATCCGGCCAAGCCGCTGGATCGCGACACAGCCAAGGAGGTCGCCATCCGCGATGGCGCGCGGGCCGTGATCATGCCTGGTGTGCTGGAGTTGCACGGAAAGCTGCGCATCATCATGGAAGTGCTGGATCCCGAGTCCGGCAGGGTTGTGTACTCCGCATATGCGGACGGTGATGGGCTGGATTCGGCCTTGGGTTCCTTGGATAAGGTTGCAGCTGCCATTCGACTGAAGCTTGGTGAGGCAAACGATGAGCTGGGACGCACGTCCTTGCCGTTGCCTCGGGTCGCCACCAGCAATCTGGATGCCCTGCACGCCTACGCGATGGGCGTGGATGCCTATGCGGAAAACAGGCACGATGATGCGCTGGCCTATCTGGAGCAGGCAGAGCACCTTGATCCGGATTTCGCAGCGGCCTATCTGGCGCAGATGCGAATCGCATACTCGCAGGGCAATAACATCCGCGCGCGTGAGCTTCTCGCAGAAGCGCTTGCGCACCGCGATGACCTGACGCCGCGCGAAGGCTTGTACCTGGACGCGTGGGCTGCCGAGATCAATGGTGCAGGTGCCGCAGAGAGTTCCTATAAGTGGAAGTTGCTGGGTGATCTGTACCCTGACTATCACGCAGCCTATTCCAATCGCTCCCATGCATTGTTCACCCTTGGTCTCTACCCGGAAGCCGAGCGTGCGGCGCACGGGGCGGTGGTGGTACAGAACTCGCTGCGCCTTCTTGCGCAGCGCCAACTCGCGCGAACGCAGCTTGCACAGAACAAGCTCGATGACGCCAAGCGGAATTTCCTGGAGATAAGGGCGTCTGACGAACGCTATAACGACAGTGAGCTTGCGGCCACGTTGGCGGCGCAGGACGATTTTGTAGGAGCTCGGGCGGTTCTCGATGCCCTGCCGCATGATGACTTGGCCGGCTGGCTGCAGCGCATAGCGATCAATGTGGATGCGGGGAGGCCGGGAGAAGCGCTCGCCGAGGCGCGGACAGGTTCAAGCCAGTGCAAGGTCCAAGGCCATGTCTGCAGTGTGTTCCGGTTGCAGGAGCTTGCAGTTCTGCCCGAGACGGGCTCGCCAGTAGCCGATGCAGTATTTGAAAAGGAACTGCAGCGTCTGCAGCAACAAACGATCCAGGCCGATGGTGTTGACAGGGTTGAGTGGATGTTCATGACGGCATCGACTCTCTACCTGGCACAGCGGGCAGGCCATCAGGCGTTGGTGGCATCGTGGTTGCCGCGCCTGGATGACTTGCTCAAACGCATAAACGACCCCCGCAGCCGCCAGCTTGTGCAACTGCTATACGCGGGCCAGGAAGTTGATGGGCTGCGTATCGAAGAGGCAGTGGCGCGCCTGAAAAAACAGGTGGATGGATCGGAACTACTTCAGCTTCATGTAGTACTTGCGAGCCTGTACACCAAGCTTGGCAGGCCGGAGCTGGCCGAGGCTGAGCGCCAGTGGCTGGCGCGTCAGCGCGGGCTTTCCTATGCGGAGAACTCTGGCACGTACGCGCTCAAGGCGCGTAACGTGGCAGACGTGCGGCAAGCACGTCGGTGATTGGCACGACGCCCTTAGATCTGTGGTTTGCGCTGTAGCGAGCTGTCGATTTCGCCCGAGACAAAGCAATGCGGGGTGTAGAAGGATGCGTTCGCGGCCAGATGGCCAAGCAGTGCGTCGCGCGAGCGCGTGAACTCCTCCTTGCTCGCCAGCGGACCGGTGGTTTCGCAGGCGCTGCTTGATGCGGCAGCGGCAGCGCTGATCTGCAGCAGTGCCTGGGACGGGCTTTTTGCGAACAAGTCGCGGAATGCATCGTCGGTGCTGAGCAGGTCCAGAAGCTTTACCGCGTCTTCTTGCGAGAGAGGACTTTTTTCGTTACTCATGGCATTCGATCCAGAAGGTAGTTTTGGGGATCAGCCACGGATGATGGCTGAGTATGCTCGGTCAACATAGCGGTAAAAGGCGCGATAACTTTAGCGGCCTTTGCAAGGACGGATTGCCTCCATATTGTTTCACGTCCGCTAGAATTTCCCTTTTCGCAAGAAGCACTGCATGTCCTCCACCGTGGCTTTGGTCCGTCGCTGCAAACACCTTTTCATCGAGCCAAGGCGGGTGGATCGCTTCAGCTTGGACGATGTCCTGGCTGGTCGCGCTGGCATGGTGTCACGTAGCTGTTGGATGGCCTTGGCTCCGCATTTGTCCGAGGGAGTTGAAGTGTCGCTGGAGGCGGTGCAGATCCTGGGAGAATTTGACGCAGATGTCTGGGTGGAAGTTGCGCTGCCGTTGAGTTCGCCACAGCTTGAGCTGCTTGAGAAGGGATTGCTGTTCAGCGACCGTGACAAAGGTAGCCTTGCCCGTTCGGATGAGCGGATCCGGGAGCTTGGCTGGTGGGGACCTGCAGCGATGACGCATTGGCAGGCGCGCTGGGAAGGGCAGGATAGCGTCGCTGCAATTGATTCGGTGGGCATCCAGACAGCGGCTGGGCTGCGCCAGCGCTTTGGTGCGCCGCCGCCACCAACGGTAGCACCGGAAGGCCCCACGCTCATGTTGCCACGTGAGCCTGAGGACGAGCTTGATCGGCGTCTGCAGATGCGTTGCACCTGCCGCAACTTCGATGTTTCAAAGCCGCTGCCAATGGCAGCTTTCTCACGCTTGATGGGGCGTTGCTTCGCTGCGACCGGTAGCTATCGGTTGGATGAGCAGAGCGTATTCCTGAAAAGAAACGCGCCTTCAGCAGGTGGGTTGCACCCCACTGAAAGCTATCTCATCGTGCAGAACGTTGAAGGGATGCTTCCCGGCTTGTATCACTACCATCCGATCGAGCATGCACTCACGTTGATGTCTGATGCAGCGCAGCTTCCGGTGGATATCACAGCGCAGTTCGTGGCAGGCCAGCATTGGTTCGCCAATGCACACGTGATGATCGTGCTTGCCCCGCGTTTTGATCGCCTGCACTGGAAATACAGGGGCCATGCCAAAGCCTACCGTGCCGTGACACTGGATGTCGGCCATCTCTCGCAACTGCTGCTGAGCTGCGCGACCGAGATGGGGCTCGGCGCCTATGTAACCGCGGCGATCAATGAAAAGGAGATCGAACAGACCTTGGGGTTCGATCCAATGGCGCAGAGCCCGTTGGCAATCTGCGGCTTTGGATGGCGCGCGGAGGTGATGGAAACCACCGAATTCGACCCTGCGCAGGCGGTCTGGGAGTCGGTGGGCTGAGGTGCGGCGGGCAATCAGCCCGCCTCGAAATCCACCAGTACCGCGCCATCGGCCACTTGATCACCGGCCTTGGCGCGGAAACCATGCACGGTACCGTCGGCCGGCGCCTGCAAGGTGTGCTCCATCTTCATTGCCTCCATCACCAGCAGCGGCGTACCGCGGCTGACGGTGGTGCCGGGTTGCACAAGCAAGGTGACGACGCGGCCTGGCATCGGTGCCAGCAGGCTGCCGCCGTGGTCGCTGCTGTTTTCGGCTTCGGCGACCGGGTCGTGGATGTGGAAGCGTTGCTGCTGTTCATTGCCGAAGACGTACAGCGTATTGCCTTCGCGGATCGCGTTGCCGCGCTGCAGACGTTGGCCCAGCTGCAGGGTGTAACCAGCGCTGCTGGTCTTCCCTGTCACGGCGATCGATGCGTCGCCGACCTGCACCTGCCAGCCGTTGGCGCTGTCGCGAACCTCCAGCTGCCTGCGCTGATCCAGGTGTTCCAGCGTCACCAAGCGTGCGGCCGGGCCAGTAAGGCGCCAGCTGTCTGCGATTGCCCACGGTGATGCATCATTGTCGTGCGTAGCTTCGTTGGCTACGGCAAGCACGCCGGCCAGCGCCCAGTCATTGTCACTGGCTGCAACGTGATGGATATCCAGCGCTTCACGCTCGCGTTCGATCAGCGCGGTATCGAGATTGGCGGTGCGGAACGAGTCGGTCAGTACCAGTCGACGCAGGAAGGCGGCATTGGTGGTCACGCCGACGACCTGGCACTGCGCCAAGGCCTGTTGCATGCGCTGCAGGGCGCTGGCACGGTCCACATCCCAGACGATCAGCTTGGCGATCATCGGGTCGTAGTACGGGGTGATTGCATCGCCTTGCTCGACACCGGCGTCCACGCGCACATTGGCACTGGGCTGTGGCAGGCGCAGATGGCGCAGTGTGCCGGTGGAAGGCAGGAAGCCGCGGTCGGCGTCTTCGGCGTATAGCCGTGCCTCGATGGCGTGGCCGTGGATCTGCAGCTGTTCCTGCGTCTTCGGCATCGGCTGGCCAGCGGCCACGCGCAGCTGCCATTCGACCAGATCGGTACCGGTGATCAGCTCGGTGACTGGGTGTTCGACCTGCAGGCGGGTATTCATTTCCATGAAGTAGAAATCGCCATCCGGCCCAGCGATGAACTCCACCGTGCCGGCGCCGACGTAACCAACCGCGCGCGCGGCGTCGGTGGCGGCCTTGCCCATCGCAGCGCGACGTTCGGCAGTCATGCCAGGCGCAGGTGCTTCTTCCAAGACCTTCTGATGGCGGCGCTGCACGGAGCAGTCTCGCTCGAACAGATAGACCACGTTGCCGTGGCTGTCACCGAACACCTGGATCTCGATATGGCGCGGACGCTCGACGTACTTCTCCACCAGCACATGGGCATTACCGAACGAAGCCTGCGCCTCGCGCTGGCAGCTGGCCAACGCAGCCTCGAAATCAGCACTGGCCTCAACCTTGCGCATGCCCTTGCCGCCGCCACCCGCACTGGCCTTGATCAGCACCGGATAACCAATCGCATCGGCCTGCGCGCGCAGAAACTCCGGCTCCTGCCGCTCGCCGTGATAACCCGGTGTTAGAGGCACGTTCGCAGTCTGCATCAGCGCCTTGGCCGAACTTTTGTCACCCATCGCATCGATGGCACTGGCCGGCGGCCCGATGAAGACGATGCCCGCAGCATCACAGGCACGCGCGAAGCCAGCGTTCTCGGAAAGAAAGCCATAACCCGGATGGATGGCCTGCGCACCACTACGCCGCGCGGCTTCGAGAATGACCTCGGCGCGCAGATAACTCTCGGCAGCCGGCGCGGCACCGATATGGATAGCTTCGTCAGCAAGACGCACGTGCCGCGCATTGCGATCTGCATCGGAGTACACCGCGACGGTAGCGATGCCAAGACGACGGCAGGTAGCAATAACGCGGCAGGCAATTTCACCGCGATTGGCGATCAGGATCTTGTTGAACATGGTGTTCCCCGCTGCATGCCGAAGTTGACGGTTTTGCTGTTGATTTGGATTTTCAGGGCCCCGTAGAGCGCGGCAGGCTGGATGGACGAATACCCGAAGGGCGACGCGCAGGACGCGCGTCGTTTTTCGACGGTACATGGATGTGCCGTCGAAAAATGTCCAGCCAGACTGCGGACCCGAGCCGCGTAGCGGGTCGGGCGTGCGTCCGGGTGTGCTTTCTTTTGGTTACTTGTTCTTTGCACAAGCAAAGAAAAGTGACTCGCGCTCCGAAGGAGCGTGAAAGCCTTTGCTGTTGCTACTGCTGCTGCGGCGTTCACGCCATCACATCCGGAACACGCCAAACCGCGTGTCCTGCGCCGGCGCATTGAGACTGGCAGCCAAAGCCAGCCCAAGCACCCGCCGCGTATCCGCCGGATCAATCACACCGTCATCCCACAAGCGCGCACTCGCGTAATACGGATGACCCTGCAACTCGAACTGATCACGGATCGGCTGCTTGAACGCATCTTCCTCTTCGGCCGACCACGCACCACCCTTGGCCTCGATACCATCACGCTTGACCGTGGCCAACACACTGGCCGCCTGCTCACCGCCCATCACCCCGATGCGCGCATTCGGCCACATCCACAGGAAGTGCGGCGAGTAGGCCCGCCCGCACATGCCGTAGTTGCCGGCACCGAACGAACCACCGATCACCACCGTGTACTTCGGCACACGTGCATTGGCCACCGCCATGACGAGCTTTGCACCATCCTTGGCGATACCGCCATGCTCGTACTTGCGGCCAACCATGAAGCCGGTGATGTTCTGCAGGAACAGCAGCGGGATATTGCGCTGGCAGCACAGCTCGATGAAGTGCGCGCCTTTCAGCGCTGACTCCGAGAACAGGATGCCGTTGTTGGCGATGATGCCGACCGGATGGCCATGCACATGCGCGAAGCCGGTGACCAGGGTATTGCCGTAGCGCGGCTTGAACTCATCCAAGCGTGAGCCATCGACGATGCGCGCGATCACCTCGCGCACATCGTAGGGCTTGCGCGTATCGGCTGGAATCACGCCGTAAAGCTCATGCGCATCAAGCAACGGCGCCTCGCTGGCCTGCAAGGCGACGCCGGCATCGGGCTTGCGCCAGTTCAAGTTGGCGATGATGGAGCGCACCCGTGCCAACGCCTGCAGATCGTTGTCGGCCATATGGTCGGCAACGCCGGAGATGCGCGTATGCACATCGGCACCGCCCAGTTCTTCGGCACTCACCACTTCGCCGGTTGCGGCCTTCACCAACGGCGGGCCGCCGAGGAAGATGGTGCCCTGTTCCTTGACGATGACGGTTTCATCGCTCATCGCCGGCACATAGGCGCCGCCCGCCGTGCAGCTGCCCATCACGCAGGCGATCTGCGGAATACCCTGCGCCGACAGATTGGCCTGGTTGTAGAAGATGCGGCCGAAATGATCGCGGTCCGGGAAGACCTCATCCTGCAGCGGCAGGAAAGCGCCGCCGGAGTCGACCAGATAGATGCAGGGCAGGCGGTTCTGCTGGGCGATTTCCTGCGCACGCAGATGCTTCTTCACCGTCACCGGGTAATAGGTGCCGCCCTTGACCGTGGCATCGTTGGCGACGATCAGGCATTCCACCCCGGAGACGCGGCCGATGCCAGCAACCATGCCAGCGCCGGGCACAGGATCGGCATACATGCCATGCGCGGCCAGCGGTGCGACTTCCAGGAACGGGCTGCCGGGATCGAGCAGGGCGTCTATGCGCTCGCGCACCAGCAGCTTGCCGCGTGCACTGTGCTTGGCCCGCGCTGCGTCACTGCCGCCGCGTGCGGTGGCTGCGAGCGTTGCGCGCAGATCATCGACCTGGGCCTGCATCGCGGCGCGGTTGGCTTCGAAGCTGTCACTGCCGGGTTGCAGCTGGGAGGTGATTACGGTCATGGCCGAAGTCCTGGATTCTGGAGCTGGTCTGCGCGCGGAAACATGGCAGCAGGGCTGTTGCTTTTGCTGTTGCTTTGCTGTTGCTTTGCTCTTGCTTTGCTCTTGCTTGGCTTTTGCTTGGCTTTTTGCTTTTGCCGTTGCTTTGCTCTGCTGTTGCGTCCCTTCTCCCGCCTGCGAGAGAAGGTGCCCCGTAGGGGCGGATGAGGGGAGCTTTTAAAGCATTGGGTCTGCTTGCTAGGAGCTGCCCTCACCCCAACCCCCGCTCCGCGCCCCGGCCCTTGCGCTGGCGCAAGGTCGTTCGACGGGCAGCGAACCAGTGGTTCGCAAGCTGCCCCTCTCACCCCGCAAGCGGGAGAGGGGCTTAAGCGGCATTTATGCGGTCTTCTGGAACAACTCCCGCCCAATCAACATGCGGCGGATTTCCGAAGTGCCCGCACCAATCTCATACAACTTGGCATCACGCCACAAGCGCCCGGCTGGGTATTCGTTGATATAGCCATTGCCACCAAGGATCTGAATCGCTTCACCGGCTGCCCAGGTCGCCTTCTCGGCCGAGTACAGGATCGCGCCAGCCGCATCCTGACGCGTGGTGCGGCCCTGGTCGCAGGCCTTGGCCACCGCATAGACATAGGCGCGGCAGGCATTGAGGCCGACGTACATATCGGCCAGCTTGGCCTGGATCAACTGGAAGGTGCCGATTGCTTCGCCGAACTGCTTGCGCTCATGTACGTACGGCAAAACCACATCCAGCGCGGCCGACATCAAACCGAGCGGACCGCCGGACAACACCACACGCTCGTAGTCCAAACCGGACATCAACACTTTGACGCCGCCGCCAACGCTGCCCAGCACGTTCTCTACCGGCACTTCGCAGTCCTGGAACACCAGCTCGCAGGTGTTGGACGAACGCATGCCGAGCTTGTCCAGCTTCTGCGCGGTGGAGAAGCCCTTCATGCCCTTTTCGATGATGAAGGCGGTGATGCCGCGCGAACCGGCATTGGCGTCGGTCTTGGCATAGACGATCAGCACGTCGGCATCGGGGCCATTGGTGATCCACATCTTGTTGCCGTTGAGCACGTAGTGGTCACCACGCAGGTCGGCGCGCAGCTTCATCGACACCACGTCAGAACCTGCACCCGGCTCGCTCATCGCCAGCGCGCCGACGTGTTCGCCGCTGCACAGCTTGGGCAGGTACTTGTGCTTCTGTGCTTCGCTGGCGTTCTTGCGCAGCTGGTTGAGGCACAGGTTGGAATGCGCGCCGTAGGACAGGCCGATACCGCCGGAGGCGCGCGAGATCTCTTCCATCGCCACCACATGCGCCAGGTAACCCATACCGCTGCCGCCGTATTCTTCTTCCACGGTCATGCCCAGCAGGCCCTGTTCGCCAAGCTGGCGCCAGAGCTGGTTGGGGAAGTGGTTGCTGGCGTCGGCTTCGGCGGCCAGCGGCGCGATATGGGCGGCGGCAAACTGCGCCACGCTTTCGCGCAGCATGTCGATTTCTTCGCCCAGATCAAAATTCAGGGTGGGGACGTGCATGGCTGGCTCCGGTACTGCATGGCGATAAGGGGCGCACCGGGTGGGAGGACGGGCGGGCCGTCGGCACGGGCGTTTGCGCGCAGCCTAGCGGCTCCCGGGAAAAAAGTGAATACAAATTCAAAAATTGAACATAGAATCAACAAATGGCTTACAAGCGCTCGGAATTGATGGAAAAACGGCTTGCGGGCAACCGCGAGCGGATCCTGGTCGCGGCCCGCCGGCTGGTCGCCGCAGGCGGTTACCGCAATGCGCCGATCACCGCCGTGGCGGCCGAGGCGGGGGTGTCGACCGGGCTGATCTACCGGCATTTCCCCTCCAAGGCCGAGCTGTTCGTGGAGGTGCTGACCTTCGCTGTCGAGCACGAGCTGGAGATCCTTGCCGCCATTGCCGATGAGCCCTTGCCGGCGCCGCAGCGGCTGCAGCTGGCGGTGGCCTCATTCGTGCGTCGTGCCATGGCCGGTCCCGGCCTGGCCTATGCCTTCATCGCCGAGCCGGTGGACCCGGAAGTGGAGGCCGAGCGCATCCGCTGCCGGCGCCTGTTCGGTGATGTGTTCAAGCGCATCCTCGAAGACGGCGTGCGCGCTGGCGAGCTGCCAGCGCAGGATCTGGACATCAGCGCGGCCTGCATCGTCGGTGCCTTCACTGAAGCCCTGGTCGGGCCGACCGCGCCCAGCCGCGATGGCCTGCGCGATGGCGAACATCTGGTCAGCGCGATCAGTGCGCTGTGCCTGCGCGCAGCCGGTGCGTCGCTGCCGCACTGAGTGCTGTAACCACCTTGGGATGCTGCAATGCCGCACTTTTGCGCGTGTTCATGGGCATTGCGGGAGCGGGCGGACGCTGGTCTATACTCGCCCAGCAGCTGCTGGTCCACCGACAACTCGCCCGGGGTGATGAGACGTGCGGAATTACGACCTTGAGTTTCTGAAACGCTTTTCCATCGTGATCGCCATCCTGGCCATCATCACGATTGGCTTGATCATCTTCGCGTCCTACCTGCAGCACGTCATTCCCAAAGAAGTGTCGCCGACCGCGACCAAGCGCATCGAGGAACGCATTGCACCCATCGGTGCGGTGTATGCCGGCGCGACCGGTGCGTCGGCGCAGGCTGCCGCCTCCGCTGCGGCTGCAGCCGCTGCAGCCGCCAGCGGTGCCTACGGTGGCACCTTGGACGGCAAGACCATCTTCGACAGCCTCTGCACCGCCTGCCACACCACCGGCGTGGGCAACGCGCCGACCTTGGACCACAGTCACTGGGACAAGCGCCTGGCGCAGGGCAAGGACACCCTCTACAAGCACGCCATCGAGGGCTATACCGGCCCGGACGGCGGCATCATGCCGCCCAAGGGTGGCAATGCCGGGCTCAGCGAGGAGCAGATCCACGCCACCGTGGATTGGATGCTGGCCAATCTGAAATAGAAAGCCGCCAGACTCACGCAGCTGGCAATAGACCCGATTGCTGCAGAATAGCCGGCGCCGCCCCACCAGGGCGGCGCTTTGTGTTTCCGTCTTCCCGGAGTGCGTCCATGCGTTGTACCCCTAGCTTGCTTGCCCTGGCCTTGGCTGCCGCCTGTTCCGGCGCGGCGCTGGCTGCCCCCTCCAAGCCCGTCGTACTGCCGATCGGCAGCGTGCAGGGCTCGGCAGACCACAGCCCGTATGCGGGCAAGACCGTCACCATCGAGGGCGCGGTGACCGCCGATATGCGTGACGGCCTGGGCGGCATCTTCGTGCAGGACGCAGGTGATGGCGATGTCGCCACTTCCGACGCCTTGTTCGTGCGCCTGCCCAAGGAGCAGGCCGTACAGGTTGGCCAGTGGCTGCGCATCACCGGGACGGTCGAGGAGCAGGCCGCTGGCAAGAGCGAGCAGGGCCTGACCACGCTGCAGGTGCAGACCGTCAGCCCGGCCGCAGCGCGGCCGTTGCCGGCGCCGCTGGTGTTGACCGATGTACCGGCCAACTGGGAAGCATTGGAAGGCATGCAGGTGCGGATTCCGAGCGGCCTGACCGTGGCCGGGCAGGATCAACTGTCGCGCTATGGCGAACTGACCGCTGCCTTCGGTGGCCGCCTATGGCAGCCCAGCGAAGTGGCCGCCGCCGGCAGCCCCGAACAAGCTGCAGTGATCGCCGACAACAACCGCCGTCGCCTGCGTCTGGACGATGCCAGCGGCAAGCGCGATCCGGGCGCGGTGCCCTATCTGGCTGCGGACCAGCTGCTGCGCAGCGGCGCGCAGCTGCGCGACGTGCAGGGCATCGTCGACCAGCGTTTCGATGGCGGCTATCGCCTGCAGCTGACCGCACCGGTGGTCGTGGATGCCGAGCGTCCGCAGCAGCCACCGACCGTGGCCGGCGGCCTGCGCATCGCCGCCTTCAATCTGGAGAATTACTTCAACGGCGACGGCAAGGGCGGTGGCTATCCGACCCTGCGTGGCGCCAAGACCGCCGAGCAGCAGGCAGCACAGCAGGCCAAGCTGATCACCACCATCGGCAGCCTCAACGCCGACGTCGCCGCGCTGATGGAGCTGGAGAACGACGGCTACGGCCCGGGCTCGGCAATCGACCAGCTGGTGCGCGCACTCAATGCCGCGCAGGGCAAGGATGGTGACTGGCGCTTCGTCGATGCCGGCAAGGGCCCGGGCGACAACCCGATCCGGGTCGGCATCATCTACCGCGCGTCAAAGGTGAGCCCGGTCGGCAAGCCGGCGGTGCTGGAGCGCGAGCCGTTTGGCGAACGCAGCCGCGTACCGCTGGCGCAGGCCTTCCGCATGGGCCGCAAGGGCACCCCGTTCGTGGTGGTGGCCAACCATTTCAAGTCCAAGGGCTGCTCGGAAGCGAGCGGTGACAATGCCGATCGCAATGACGGCCAGGGCTGCTGGAACGCGACCCGCGTGGAATCGGCCAAGCTGCTGCACAGCTGGCTGCAGGAAGATCCGACCGACACCGGCAGCCGTGACGCGGTGCTGCTGGGCGACTTCAACGCCTATGCGATGGAAGACCCGATCCGTACCTTGAATGCTGATGGCTGGCAGGACGCGTTCAAGGTTGCCGGCGTGCAGCAGCCTTACAGCTACGTCTACAACGGCATGACCGGTCGTCTGGATCACGCCTTGCTCAGCCCGGGCATGGCCGCGCGGCTGAAGGGCGCGGCCGAGTGGCATATCAATGCCGATGAGGCGGACGAGATTGGTTATCAGGGCCGCAATGTGCCGGGGCCGTGGCGCAGCTCGGACCATGATCCGTTGTTGCTGGGGTTTGAGCCGTAAGGTGAGGGCTAGAAGCTAGAAGCTTAAGAGCACCCCTCCCCAACCCTCCCCTTGCCTGCGGCAAAGGGAGGGGGCAGTTTTTCTCCCTCCCTTTCGCGCAGCGAAGGGCCGGGGAGGGGGGCCTTTGCTTTTGCTAAAAGCCAGCAGAAAACCTCAAAACGTCCCGCGCGCGATCAAGCCAATCGCCACCACCGCCAGCGCCAGACCCACCCGGTTCCACACGCTGGTCTTCTCACCGAACATCAGCACGCCAACCAGCGCACCCAGGCACACAACACCAATATTCATTCCGGCAAAAATCGTCGCCGGGCTATGCGGCAGTGCCTGGTGCGCACGCACGTAAAACAGAATGTTGCCGAAGTTGAGCAGCCCGAGCAGCAGGCCAAAGCCGAGATTGCCCAGCGTCAGCCGGCTGTTGCCACTGAAATGCCGCTGCAGCTGCCACACAAGCATCAGCACGAAGGCGATGCCGAAGCTCACCAGCAGGGCCGCGATGGACGGCGTGCCGGCCGCTGCAACTTGCTTGAGCAGGATGTCGATCAAGGCAAAGCCGGCCCAGACCCCGAGCAGCCAGCCCCAGCTGGAGCGCGAACGCTCTGCGGTACCGCCATCGCGCGCGGTCACACCGACGATGGCCAACAAGCCCAGCCCCAACCCAGCCAGCTTCCAGCCATTGGCCTGTTCGCCGAACAGCAGGAAGGCGGCGGCCAGCGACAACAACAAGGAAAGACGCTGGGCCACGTCGCTGCGTACGATGCCGGCCTCGCGCACCGCGCGGGCCAGCACCAGGAAGATGCCGGGCAGGGCCACGGCCAGTCCGAGCAGCGCCAGCCACGGCGTATGCCCGCTCTGCAGTGACTGCAGCGACGGCTTGAGCAACAACAGCGACAGCACGCTGGCGGCGAGGTAGTTCCAGGTCACCGCCTGGGCGATATCGACACCACGACGCGGTGCCAGTTTCAGCAGCACCGATACCAGAACACTGCAGATCACACTCAGGACAAGGAAATGCATGGATTTGGGCAGTTGTGAAGGGCGGGCGTGAAGCCGCCGGACGGGGCCGCTATTATGGCCGTATGCAAACTCTCCCATTCCCCCACGAATCGGCGACGCTGATGTTGGACGGCCCGGCCGGTCCGCTGGAAGTCGGCGTCGACCTGCCTGATGGCGAGTCCGCCGCGCGTCCGATCATCGCCGTCATCTGCCATCCGCTGTCCATCGAGGGCGGCAGCATGCACAACAAGGTGGTGACCATGGTCTCGCGCGCGCTGCGCGACCTCGGCATTACCACCGTGCGCTTCAATTTCCGCAGCGTCGGAGCTTCGGTTGGTACCTACGACAACGGTGAAGGCGAAGCCGACGACCTGCGCGCGGTGGTCAACTGGGTGCGCAGCGAACGCCCGGACGCCGCGCTGTGGCTGGCCGGTTTCAGCTTCGGTGCCTATGTAACGCTGCGTGCTGCCGGCCAGCTGCAGCCACAGGCCCTGATCTCGATCGCACCGCCGATTGGCCGCCGCACCTGGGATTTCTCCGAAGTACAGCCGCCGGCCAACTGGCTGGTAGTGCAGGGCGATGCTGACGAAGTGGTCGACGCACAGGGCGTGTACCAGTGGCTGGAATCGCTGCCGAATCCGCCGCAGCTGGTGCGCATGCCGGATACCTCGCATTTCTTCCATCGCAAGCTGATCGATCTGCGTGGCGCCATCCAGCATGAAGTGCGGCGCTGGCTGCCCGACGGCAGTAACTGAGCATGGATGCACTGACTCCCTCACAACGCTACGCCGCCGGCGTAGCCCGCGGCGATTGGCGCGACGATGTTGCCCAGCATGCCGCGCTGGCCGAGTTGGATCGCATCCATCTGGCCATTGTCGACAGTGCGCAGGACGGCTGGCTTGATCGTTTGTCGGCGTTCTGGAAGAAGCCCGAGCCGGTAAAGGGCCTGTATTTCTGGGGCGGCGTCGGCCGCGGCAAGACCTTCCTGGTCGATCTGTTCTACGACGGCCTGCCGATCGAGCAGAAGTACCGCACCCACTTCCACCGCTTCATGCGCGGCATCCACGAACAGCTGCACCTGCATCAGGGGCAGAGCGATCCGCTGGCCAAGATCGCCCAGCAGTGGCGCGACAAGCTGCGGGTACTGGTGCTGGATGAGTTTTTCGTCACCGATATCGGCGATGCGATGTTGCTGGGACGCCTGCTGGAGCGGCTGTTCGCCGAAGGTGTGACCCTGGTGACCACCTCCAATACGGCGGTGGAGAACCTCTACCTCAACGGCCTGCAACGTGACAGCTTCCTGCCAGCAATTGCCCTGCTGGAGAAGTACTGCGTCGAACTGTATGCCGAAGGCACCGAGGATTACCGCATGCGCGCGCTGACCCGCTCGCCGGTTTACCGCGCGCCGCTCGATGGTGAGAGTGATGCGTGGCTGGCCGGGCGCTGGAAGGAGCTGAGCGGTGCCGAAGAAGCGCGCGGCGGCAACATCCAGATCGAGGGGCGCAAGATCCCGGTGCGTGGTCGCGGCAAGAGTATTGCCTGGTTTGATTTCGCTGCACTGTGCGAAGGCCCGCGCGGGCCGGCGGACTACATCGAGATCGCCCGCGAGTTCACCACTGTGCTGCTGGGTGGCATCCCGCATTTCGATCGTCTCAACGAAGATGCCGCGCGCCGCTTCGTCAATCTGATCGATGAGCTGTACGACCGCCAGGTCAACCTGGTCTGCACCGCCCAGGACGCACCGCCGCTGCTGTACAGCGGCACCCGCCTGGCCGGCGCCTTCGAGCGCACCGCCAGCCGTCTGATCGAGATGCAGAGCGCCGAGTACCTGGGCACCGCGCACAGGAATTGATGCCATTGGTAGTGCCGAGCCATGCTCGGCAGGGGCATTCCCAGCAATGCCAATGTAGTGCCGAGCCATGCTCGGCAAGAGGGATTGCCGGTAGAGCCCCTGCCGAGCATGGC
>NZ_JBRREB010000016.1:0-82748 GCF_056759995.1 Stenotrophomonas sp. STEN030
GGTGGTGCGCTTTCGCTTGCTACATAAATTGTTTTGTTATTCTCCGTCTTGTTTTGTTGGTGGGTCCTCACCCCGCGAAGCTGGTGGTGCTCGAACAACCCGGGCAGTCGGGTTGCACGGAACCAAAATCGAAGAAACCAGATCTTCCAACAGAGCGCGAAGCCCGCCTGATCGGATGCTTGCCCAGCTTCGCGGCTTACGCCGCTCCCACAAACGGGGGTGCGGGATTACGCCTGGTCGAGCCCCTTGCCGAGCATGGCTCGGCACTACCGTGCAGGCCGATCTGATCGGCGCTTGCCGCTGCGGTCCGCCCATAAAAAAACTCCCTCCCCGCTGGGCAGTCGGGGAAGGAGTTTCAGGTCTTGCTAGTGAAGCTGGATCAGATCAGCGGCGCCGGGGTAGCCGGCAGCGCTACCGGAGCGGCCTTCTTCTTGCGAGCGGCCGGCTTCTTCTTCGCAGCAACCTTCTTGGCGGCCGGCTTCTTGGCGGCAACCTTCTTTGCAGTCTTCTTTACGACCTTCTTGGCAGCTGCCTTCTTGGCAACCTTCTTTACGGCCTTCTTGACTACTTTCTTGGCGGCTTTCTTGGCAGTTGCCTTCTTGGCAACCTTCTTTACGGCCTTCTTAGCTACTTTCATGACTGCTTTCTTGGCAGTTGCCTTCTTGGCAACCTTCTTTACGGCCTTCTTGACGGTCTTCTTGGCTGCTGCCTTTTTGACGGTCTTCTTGGCTGCTGCCTTCTTCACGGTCTTCTTGGCAACGGCCTTCTTGGCGACCTTCTTCACTGCCTTCTTGGCGGTTGCCTTCTTGGCAACCTTCTTCACGGCAGCCTTCTTGGCGACTTTCTTTACCGCCTTCTTGGCGGCCGGCTTTTTAGCTGCTTTCTTCGTAGCCATGGTTTGTTCCTCGTCAGTGATCTATGGAATTGAAATGCCCAGTTGAAGCAAATCCGCGGTGCTCTGCGGAGGACCGACGACGCGTCTAGCGCATCGTTACGGATACAGAAACACCCACAACGGGTCCCGCTGCAGGTGCCAGATAAAAATAAGGGGGGTGTTTCGCCGAAGGAAGCGAGTCCTGCTCCACCATCAAAAGGATCCTGGCGGACGTCCAAGTTGTGCTTCGCGTCTGAATGTTGATTCGGCTCACTCGCTTCCGCAGGAAAGGTCTGCTGGGCGAAACCTAATCACGGTTTTTTTTACTGTCAACTATCTTTGCAAATTATTTTTCGGAAGCCTTCAGCCTTCCGCGCCCGGTCGCGTGCCGCCACCGCCCGTCGTGCCCACCCATCGACACCGCACTTGCAAGCTCAAAAAAAAACACAAAGTAAAAAAACATCGGTAAAAGTGCACTATTCGTTTCAACACTGGCAATACGCAGCTGCGCTGGCGCTACACCTACAGCATCTCAAAGCTTGCGACCTGCAGTCCCCGCAGGTCAGTTCCGGCACCCAAAAAAAAGTTTGTCGAAGGCGAGGCTTTAGCTGTGCGACGGATCATTTTGCGCAAACTTTTTGGACCACTTCGCAGTCCGCAACGACACTGATCGGAACCACTTCGCGTCCGTTGGCATCCGCCTTGTCGCGTCAACGCCAGCCACTCATCACCAGCGATCATCACGTGATGCTGACACCGGCATAAAAAAAAACGGCCGCTGATAGCGGCCGCTTTCCGGATCACGACAGGACTCAGTGGTCCTCGTTTTCCAACATCTCGGCATAGTCGTCCGGGCCGAGCAGGTCGTTCAACTGATCCGGATCAGACAGCTCAACCACGTACAGCCAGCCGTCGCCGTAAGCATCTTCGTTGATGGTTTCCGGCTTGTCGGTCACCGCTTCGTTGACTTCGACAACAGTGCCGGACACCGGGCTGTAGACGTCGGATGCAGCCTTCACCGACTCGACCACCGCTGCGCCAACGCCAGCCTGCACGCTGTCACCGACAGCCGGCAGTTCGACGTAGACCAGGTCACCCAACAGACCTTGGGCGTGATCGGAAATACCTACGGTGACGCGGCCATTGCCTTCGACACGGGCCCATTCGTGGGACTTGAGGAACTTGAGGTCGCCAGGGATCTCGCTCATGGAACTACTCCGGAAAAACGGTGGTCGGGATGAATCGCTAGTTTAACGAACCGGAAGCAAGGTCGCTTCCGGTCCGGTCCTACAGGTCAAAGATTGATGCCGGCCTGTGCCTGGCCGTCACGCACGAACGGGAACTTGACGATGCGTACCGGCACTTCCTTGCCGCGGATGTCCACCCGCACATCACCCGGCGCACCAGCCGGCACGCGCGCGAAGGCGATCGCCTTGCCCAGCGTAGGCGAGAAGGTACCGGACAGGATCTCGCCTTCGCCATTGGCGGTGAGCACCTTCTGGCCGTGGCGCAGCACGCCCTTCTCGTCCATCACCAGGCCGATCATCTGCCGCGCGTTGCCTGCGGCCTTCTGCGCTTCCAGCACCGCGCGACCGGTGAACGCGCGCGGCGCGCCATCAGCCAGGTCATCCAGCGCCACGGTCCATGCCAGCGCCGCCTCGTACGGGGTGATGGTTTCATCCATGTCCTGGCCGTAGAGATTCATGCCAGCTTCCAGACGCAGCGTGTCGCGCGCACCCAGTCCAGCCGGCTTCACGCCAGCAGCCAGCAGCGCATTCCAGAACGCGACGACCGCATTCTGCGGCAGCAGCACTTCGTAACCGTCTTCGCCGGTGTAACCGGTACGTGCAACGAACAGTTCAACGCCGTCGGTGGAGCTGACGTCCAGCGCGGCAAAGCGGCCGAGCTTGTCCAGCGCGGCGCGATCCGACTCCGCTACCAGACCGGCAACCAGCGCACGCGCCTGCGGACCCTGCACGGCGATGATGGCCAGGTCTTCGCGTTCGATTACTTCGACGCCGAAGGCTTCGGCGTGCTGGCGGATCCAGGCCAGGTCCTTCTCGCGGGTGGAGGCGTTGACCACCATGCGGAACATGTCTTCGGCCAGGAAGTAGACGATCAAGTCATCGATCACCCCACCCTGCGCATTGAGCATGCACGAGTACAGGGCCTTGCCGCTGACCTTGACCTTGTCGATGGAGTTGGCCAGCAGCTGGCGCAGGAACTCACGGGTGCGTGCACCCTTCAGGTCGACAACGGTCATGTGGCTGACGTCGAACATGCCGGCGGCGGTGCGGACCAGGTTGTGCTCGTCGATCTGCGAGCCATAGTGGATCGGCATGTCCCAACCGCCGAAGTCGACCATCTTGGCGCCGAGTGAGCGGTGGGTTTCGTTGAGCAAAGTCTTCAGGGTCATGGCCGTTCCACACTAAGGGGACCGCCATTATCCCAGATGGTTACTTTTAAAACCTGCGGCACTGCCACAACGGCAGTACCGCAGCAGTATTCAGACCGCCTGCACCTTCAGCGTCATGCCATCCACAGCCACTACCCGCACCGCGCTGCCCTGCGGCAGATCGGGCCCGGCGACTACCCAGAACGCATCATCCACCTTGGCCCGGCCAACGCCGGCGCTGATCGCCTGATCCAGCGTCACCACCCGCCCGATCAGTTGTTCGGCGCGGCGATTGAGCAGGGGCTGGTCGCTGGGCCGCGCGCGTTGCCGGAACCAGGTGCGGTAGACCTGGATGGAGACAAAGCTCAGCACCACGAACAGGATCACCTGCAGCAGCACGGTCATGCCGTCGATCGCCCAGACGGTCAGGAACACAGCTGCTGCAGCGATGCCCATCCACAGCATGAAGGCACCCGGCGCCAGCGCCTCGGCGGCGAACAAGGTCACCGCCAACGCCGCCCAGATCACTACTTCCCAGCGCATGGCTCAGCGCCCCAGCGGCGGCGGGTTGCCGCGTGCGGGCTGCTTGGTCTCGCCTTGCTTGGTGAAGGCTTCCTTGGCCAGTTCAGCAATACCGGCAATGGAGCCGATCACGCCACTGGTTTCCATCGGCATCAGCACCAGCTTCTGGTTGGGTGAGTTGGCCAGTTCGCTGAAGGCTTCCACATACTTCTGCGCGATGAAGTAGTTGATTGCCTGCACGCTGCCGTTGGCGATCGCATCGGACACCATCGTGGTGGCCTTGGCTTCGGCCTCGGCCAGACGCTCGCGTGCCTCGGCATCGCGGAACGCCGCTTCCCTGCGCCCTTCTGCTTCCAGCACGGCGGATTGCTTCTGGCCTTCGGCGCGCAGGATCTCCGATTGGCGGATACCTTCGGATTCCAGAATGGCAGCGCGCTTGTTCTGCTCGGCCATCTTCTGCTGCTGCATCGACTGCACCAGGTTGGCCGGTGGCTGGATGTCCTTGATCTCGATGCGGGTGACTTTGACGCCCCACGGATTGGTGGCATGGTCGACCACATTGAGCAGCTTGGCGTTGATGGTTTCGCGCTGGCTCAGCGACTCATCCAGGTCCATCGAACCGATCACGGTACGGATATTGGTCTGCACCAGCGCAATCATCGCCACTTCCAGGTTGGCCACTTCATAGGCCGCCTTGGCTGCATCCAGCACCTGGAAGAACACCACCCCATCCACCCGCACCACCGCATTGTCCCGGGTGATGACGTCCTGGCTGGGTACTTCCAGCACCTGCTCCATCATGTTCACCTTGCGACCGACGCCGTAAACAATCGGAATCAGGAAGTGCAGACCGGGGGTCATCGTGTGCGTGTACTTGCCGAAGCGCTCCACCGTCCACTCGTAGCCCTGCGGCACCATCCGCACCGTCTTGAACAGCACGATGATGCCGGCCACCACGACCACCAACGCCAACAACCCTGCTCCGCTGCCCATGAGATCGCTCCTTGTGCTGATTGATGGGCCGAGTATAGCGACAGCCCCGGAAACAACTGGGCAGGCGCTTACAGCCGCACCCGCCCGCGCAGGATGTCGACGAACATCACCCAGTCACCGGCAAATGAATAGAAGGGGTGGCGAAAGGTCGCCGGCCGGTTCTTCTCGAAGAAGAAGTGCCCGACCCAGGCAAAGCCGTAGCCGCATAGCAGCGCGAACCACAGCCAGCGCAGCTGGCCGCTCCACAGCAGCATCGCCACGCAGAGCAGCACGCCGCAGCTGCCGATGAAGTGCAGGCGACGACTGACAACGTTGCTGTGTTCACCCAGGTAGAACGGATAGAACTGGCGGAAGCTGCTGAAACGCGACATGGCCGGCATCCAGATAGGGATGCGGCCAGCATAGGCGCTTCAGTTGCTGCGCGGGGCGAACATGATCACCGCCATGCCGAGCAGGCAGAGCCCGCCGCCGAGCAGGTCCCAGCGGGTGGGTTTGACTGAATCCACCAGCCATAGCCACAGCAGCGCCATGCAGACATAGACGCCGCCGTAGGCGGCATAGACGCGCCCGCTGGCGGCCGGATGCAGGGTCAGCAGCCAGGCGAACAAGGCCAGGCTGGCAGCAGCCGGCAACAGCAACCACGGGCTGCCCTGCTGCCGCAACCATAGCCACGGCAGATAGCAGCCGACGATCTCGGCCAACGCGGTCAGCAGGAACAGCGCCAGGGTCTTCACTTCGCGGCGTCCTTTTCGTGCTGTTTCACCTGCTGCCAGAGTGCTTCCTGCTGCTGCAGATCAAGCTGCGACATTGCGTTTCCCTGCGCAGCCGCCAGCGCTTCCATCGCGCGGAAACGGCGCTCGAACTTGTGGTTGGCATGACGCAGGGCGGTGCCGCTATCGACCTTGGCGTGGCGGGCAAGATTGGCGCAGACAAACAACACATCACCCAGTTCTTCCTGCAGGCGGACCTGATTGTCCACGCCGGTTGCGGCAAGCTCGAACTCGGCCTGCACTTCGTCGATTTCCTCGCGCAACTTGTCCAGCACCGGCACTGCATCCGGCCAGTCGAAGCCGGTGCGGGCGGCACGCGACTGCAGCTTGGTAGCGCGCAGCCACTCCGGCAATCCGCGCGAAATCCCTGCCAGTGCCGACCCATCCTGCTCGCCCTTGGCGGCACGCTCGCTGCGTTTGATCTCGTCCCAGTTGGCCAGCACTTCGTCTGAATCGCTGACCTCGGCATCGGCGAAGATATGCGGGTGGCGGCGGATCATCTTGTTGCTGATCGAGGCCACCACATCGCCGAAATTGAACGCACCCTGCTCGCTGGCCATCTGTGCGTGGAATACCACCTGCAGCAGCAGATCGCCAAGCTCGTCCTTCAGGTCCGGCAAGTCATTGCGGTCGATGGCGTCGGCCACTTCGTAAGCCTCCTCCACCGTGTACGGCACGATGCTGGCGAAGTCCTGTTCCAGGTCCCACGGGCATCCACCATTGGGATCGCGCAGGCGCGCCATGATCTGCAACAGGGTCTGGATATCGGTCAGTTCGGACATGCGCGCATCACCTTTGATTACGAATACGCCGGCAATCGCCGGCGTTTGAGATTCTCTGCAGGCAGGCTGCGGCCTGGCATCAAAGCCCAGCCACCCACTCCTGCCATGGCAGCGAGGCATCACCTAAGGCGACGAAGTCACCGTTGAGCAGACGCGGGCGTTGGTTGTAGGTGAACGGCACGCCATCATCGGCGGCCAGTACCACTCCGCCTGCCGCTTCCAGCACGCACTGACCAGCGGCGGTATCCCACTCACTGGTTGGCCCAAGACGCGGGTACACGTCCAGCGTGCCTTCGGCGATGCGGCAGAACTTCAGCGAGGAACCCTGCGCGATCAGCTCGATCTCGCCCATCCGCGCCAACAAGGTGGCCGTGCGCGCACTGGCATGTGAGCGGCTGGCGGCGACCCGCAACGGCGACGCCGGTGGCACACGGGTGTTGATCGCATCCTGCTGTTCACCGCTGCGGCGCCAAGCCTGGCCTCCGCGCTGCGCGTGCCAGATGACCTCGGTCACCGGTGCCTGTACCACCCCAAACACCGACACACCCTGCTCGATCAGCGCGATGTTGACGCTGAACTCGCCATTACGCTTGATGAACTCGCGGGTACCGTCCAGCGGATCCACCAGCCAATAGCGCTGCCACTGGCGCCGGGTCTCCCACGGCAGCTGCGCGGATTCTTCGGACAGCACCGGGATATCAGGGGTCAGCTGCGACAGACCCGCAACAATCAGCTGGTGGGCGGCCAGATCGGCGGTAGTAACCGGGCTGTCGTCAGCCTTCTGCTCGATATCGAAACCGCTGGCATAGACCTGCATGATCGCCGCGCCTGCGCGCTGGGCGATATCCAGCACGCCTTCGCGCAGGGCTTCATCTACTACTGCGCTCATGCGCCACCTCGCAGCCACTCACGGGCAATAAACAGGGCGGCCAGCGAGCGGCCCTCGGAGAAATCCTCGCGCAGCATCAGTTGGTCCAGCTCGGCCAGCTTCCACGGCACCACTTCCAGTTCTTCAGGCTCGTCACCGGGCAGGCGCTCTGGATACAGGTCACGCGCCAGCACCAAGGTGGATTGATGACTCATATAAGTAGGTGCCAGGGTCAGGCTGCGCAGCGCATCCAGCCTGCGCGCGCCGTAACCGGCCTCCTCCTTGAGCTCGCGATCGGCCGCTTCGATCGGCGTTTCGCCTTCATCGATGCGCCCTTTGACCAGGCCCAACTCATAGCGGTGCAGGCCGGCTGCGTATTCACGCACCAGCAAAACGGTCTCTTCATCGAGCATCGGCACAACCACCACTGCGCCATGGCCACCACTGACCAGGCGCTGGAAATGGCGGCGTTCGCCGTTGGAAAACTCCAGATCCAGCTGCTGCTGACGAAACGGCCCGATGTGTTCCTCGACCACGTTATGGATCTGTGGCAGGCGGCGACTCATGCGCCACTCCGGGCAAAACGACGGTAGACCGATAGAATGCGCATTGGCAGATACGTTTTCATGACGTTGAAATGCTAGCAGACCCAGCCGCTTCCCACGCGGCACCGCCTTTGCGAGAACTCCCATGCGCCTTACCCGTTGCCCGATTGAACTGCCGCTTGCCACCGGCCAGACCCTGTCCCTGCCCGAGGACGTGGCCAATCATCTGGTCCGGGTGATGCGCCTGCGCGAGGGCGAAGGCTGCGTATTGTTCAACGGGGATGGGAATGACTATGCGGCCACCATCAGCGCGATCAGCAAGCGCGAGGTACAGGTACACATCGACAGTGCCCAGGCCATCGACAACGAATCACCGCTGGCCATCACCTTGCTGCAGGGAATCGCGCGTGGCGAGAAGATGGACCTGATCCTGCAGAAGGCCACCGAACTGGGGGTCAGCCGCATCATCCCGGTCAATGCCGAACGCACCGAAGTAAAGCTGGACGCAGCTCGCGCCGAGAAACGCATCGCGCATTGGCGCAATGTGGTTGGCTCGGCCTGCGGACAGTCCGGGCGTGCGCGGATTCCATCCATTGGCAGCCCACAGCCGCTGGCTGCGGCGTCGGCAGCATTGCCGGAACAGACCCTGAGGCTGACTCTGGACCCGCTGGGCGAACATCGCCTGGCCTCGCTGCCGGCCGCTCCGGCCAACGGCGTGGTGATCGCGATTGGTCCCGAGGGTGGCTGGTCACCGCGTGACCGCCAGCAACTGAGCGACGCCGGCTTCCAGGGCCTGCAGCTGGGCCCCCGCATCCTGCGCACCGAGACCGCAGGCCTGGCCGCAATCGCGGCGCTGCAGGCGCGGCTGGGCGACCTGTAGCGCCGAGCCATGCTCGGCTGGGGCGTTACCGACAAACCCGATGTCGGTTTGTAGGAGCGGGGTAAGCCGCGAAGCCGACACCGCTGGAATCAGCAACCGGTCTGCAATTTGATGGAGTGCGGGCTTCGCGGCTCACGCCGCTCCTACAAGGCTGACTGCCTCGGCAAGGCCTCTGCCGAGCATGGCTCGGCACTACCTTTACCGATCAGGCTACGGCTTCTGCCAGGGCCAGGATAACGGCGCTTTCAACTGCATCCAGATCCGGCAACAGTGCGCTTTGCTCGCCGAGCAACACGCGCATGTGCACGCCAACCGGCAGACTCTCTTCCGATGCGTCGGCAAGCAGGCCGTCGCGCGGCACCGCGATCAGCTGCGGGAAGGACTGGGTCAGCAAGGCGAAATACGGCAGGTCCGGATTGCCCCCCAAGGCCTTCAGCACCACCACCTTGTTGTTGCTGCCCACCGTCTCATTGCCATGGCCGCTAAGCCCGGCGTAGGACAGCAGCGGCACGCTCCAGCCATGCCATGCGATCTGCCCGACCAGCCATGCCGGGGCATTGGCAATCGGCTCGACCGCTACGCGGGACATCATTTCCGCCACTGTCGCGTTGGGCAGCAATACACGCTCGGTACCGGCCTGTATCAGTACCCCACGGACTTCATCGTTGTTTGCGTAGCTCATCGTCAGTTCCTGAGTCGCGTTGCGGTCACACCGCGCAATGCACAGCCAATTCGGCGGCGAGATATTCCGGATCACCAGCGCTCAAGCCAGCGACGGCCAACTGGCTGGCAGCGGCCGGGTCGTAGCACCCTTCGCCGATCTGTCCCGCCACCCAACCGCCCTTGCCGGCAAACTCCAACGCTGGGGCGACCATCGCCACATCAGCGCCACTAAGCAACAGCACCGCACTGCGATCAGGTTGCAGCGCGTGCAGCAGATCGTTGGCTTCCGCGCAGAAGCGCAGGCCCTCAGCAGTCGACTCCACGCCGATAACGTCTGGAAGAATGTAGACATCACCTGGAATCAGGCTTTGACCCGGATCGGCCAAGGTGACCGGCAACGGCGTCGCCCGCGCCATCTGCTTGACCAGATTGGCATAGCGGCCACCATCCAGACGCAGCTGCACCAGCACCGGGCGCGCGAAGTCTTCCGGCAGGCCGGCCAGCACGCGGCGCACCGCATCCGGGCCGCCAATGCCTGCAACCAACAACACCGCACCATTACCCTCGGCAGCAGCTTCATCCAGCTCCACCAGCGACAGGTCACTGTTGAGCAGGCTGGCCAGGGCCGGTGGCGGCTCCGGCGCAACGCTGGCGACAGGTGCGGCCTCATAACCGTCGTCTTCCAGCAGCGACCAGCTGCTGAAATCGCCAATCGGCGCCTTCTTTTCTTCCGCTTCAACCACCACAACAAGCGGCTCCGGCGGCAGCGGCGGTGGCATGCTCGCTGCCGGTGACGTTGGCAACGACGGCTGCGCCGCTCCTGCGATCAATTCTTCAAACGTCAGCACTTCCGGGCGCGGTTCAAGCGCACTTGCCGGTGCCACATAGATTTCATCGGCTGGCAGGTCGTAGGCCTGCACCTGTGCCTCGTCCAGATGGAACTGCAGCGGTGCATCCAGGTACCCATCGGCAGGACGCGGTGGCAGACCCGGCTCCAACGCGTTCGCCGGCTCGGTATCTTCATGCTCCAGACCGGGCGGCAACACGTTGTCATGGCCCTGCAGCTTGGCCGCCAGATGGCGGATCCAGCGCTGCGCCTCCCAGCCTTCGCGGCGCGCGGCAAGCTCAGCTTCTTCGAACAACAGAGAAAGCTCTGGCGTCTCCAGCACCGACTCCAGCCGCTCCAGCGCGTCCTCCACTGCCGGCTCCAAGGCAACCAGCACCACCTGCGGCGCTGCCGAAGTCAGCGCGGCTGGCTCCAACTGATTGGGATCTTCTTCCAGCACGATACGGCCGCCTGCGGCGACCAGTGCTTCGCGCAGGCGATCGCGGGCGACGCCGGCACGGGCCAGCAGTGCAACCGGCTTGGCAGTGTCGTCAGTCGCGTGCACGGGCGATCCCCAGCAGGTCATAGACATTGCGCATCAAATCCAGCTCCTGGTACGGCTTGCCGAGATAGCGTTGCACGCCGATCTCGAATGCGCGCTGGCGATGCTTGTCGCCACTGCGCGAGGTGATCATCACGATCGGGATGTTCTTGTAGCGTGGATCGGCACGCATCGCGGTGGCCAGCTCGTAGCCGTCCATACGCGGCATTTCGATATCCAGCAGCATCAGGTCCGGAATGCGCTCCTCCAGCTGCTCCAGCGCTTCCACGCCGTCGCGGGCGACCGCCACGTCCAGATTGTGACGCTCCAGCACACGGCCGGTGACCTTGCGCATGGTCAGCGAGTCGTCGACCACCATCACCAACGGCACGTGGCGCTGGCTGCTGGTTTCGACCAGTTCCACCAACTGCTGCGGCTGGGTCAAATGACGACGCACCAGCGGTGCTACGTCGAGGATCACCACCACGTTGCCTTCGCCGGTAATCGTGGCGCCGTAGATACCCGGCACCGAGGCGATCTGCAGGCCCACCGGCTTGACCACGACTTCGCGGTTGCCCAGCACCTGGTCGATCGCCACCGCTGCGCGCAGGTCGCCGGAGCGCACCAGCAGCAGCGGAATCTCGGCCTGGCCTTCGGCCTTGGCCGCAACCTGGCCCACCAAGGTACCGAGGTTGTACAGGCTGAAGTCTTCGCCGTTGTAGTGGTAACCGTCTTGCCCGGACTCGAAACGCTCGCGGGAAATACGGCCGATACCACTGACCGACGCCACCGGCACCGCATAGGTGGTCTCGCCGATGCGGACAAACACCGCCTGGGTGACCGCCAGCGTCTGCGGCAGGCGCAGGGTGAAGGTCGCGCCCTGGCCACGCACCGAGTGGATGTCCACCGAGCCGCCGAGCTGACGCACTTCGTTGCGCACCACGTCCATGCCCACACCGCGGCCAGCCAGCTGACTGACCTGCTCGCTGGTGCTGAAGCCGGAAGCAAAGATCATCTGGTCCAGCTGGGCGTCGTCGATCTGCTCGTCGCTGCCCAACAGGCCACGTTGCTCGGCGCGGCGGCGGATCGCCTCGCGGTCCAGGCCGGCACCGTCATCGCCCACTTCCAGCACGATTTCCGAACCTTCGCGGCGCAGACGCAGGGCGATTTCGCCTTCTTCCGGCTTGCCCGCGGCGGTACGCCCGGCCGGCTGTTCCAGACCGTGTGCAACCGAGTTGCGCAGCATGTGTTCCAGCGGCGCGACCATGCGATCCAGCACGTTGCGATCGAGTTCGCCGTGGGTGCCTTCCAGCTTCAGGTGCACCTGCTTGTCGGTTTCCTGCGCGGCCTGACGCACCACGCGGCGCAGACGCGGTACCAGGCCGTCGAACGGCACCATGCGCGCGCGCATCAGGCCGTCCTGCAGTTCCGAGCTCACACGTGACTGCTGTTGCAGCAAGGTGTCGTAGTTGCGCGACAGATCGTCCAGCACACCTTGCAGACCGCCCAAGTCGGCCGCCGATTCGTTCAGCGCACGGCTGAGCTGCTGCAAGGTGGAGAAACGGTCCAGTTCCAGCGGATCGAAGGTCTGGTCGGCCTGCTCGTGCTCGCGGCGGTAACGCGCCACGATCTGTGCTTCGGTCTCCAGATCCAGACGACGCAACTGGTCGCGCAGACGTGCGTTGGTGCGATCCAACTCGGCCATGGCGCCACGGAACGCGCCCAGCTGCTGCTCCAGACGCGAGCGGTAGATAGCCACTTCGCCGGCGTGGTTGACCAGGCTGTCGAGCAGGTCGGCGCGTACACGCACCTGTTCCTGTCCACGCGGTGCGCCTTCTTCCTCGTTGCCGGCCTGCTCTTCGCGCAGCGGTGCAGACAGTGGCTCGATCGCGGCCAGCGGCTGCGGCAGCACGTCGGTGGCAGCAACACTTTCCGGTGCCGATTCGAACGTGGTGACAGCTGCTTCAACCGGTGCCTGCGCGGCTTCGGCGCGGCCATCGGTACGTGCTTCGAAGGCCTCGATCAGGTCGGTCGGCATCACCACCGCGCGATGCTCGCCGGTACGGATCAACAACTGGTGCAGACGGTCAAAACCGCGCTCCAGCAGCTGCACGTCGGCGCGGGTGATTTCGGTACGGTTGGCTGCAACAGCCTCGAGCAGCGATTCGATGCCGTGGCCAAGGTCGCCGATGGCGTTGATGCCGGCCATGCGTGCGCCACCCTTGAGGGTGTGCAGGTCACGCTGCAGACCAGCCAGCGCGTCGCGGTCTTCCGGCGCGGCGCGCATGTCGTTGACCAGACCATCGCAATGGTCGAGCAGGTCCTTGCCTTCCTCGACAAAGATATCGACCAGCTCGCGATCCAGGTCGGCGAAGTTCAGCGGCCCGGCGTCCAGTTCGTGCGCCACAGGCGCGGCGACCGCTGCCTCAGCCTGTTCCGGCAACGCTGCGGTCAGCGGTGCCAGCACGGCCTTGGCGACGACCAGGGTTTCAACGGCGACTGGCTCAACAATGTCGCTCGCAGCCACATCATCAAGCTGTGCGGCTTCTTCAAGCTGCTCGGCTTCTTCAATCGCCACAGCGTCCTCGACCGAAGCATCTTCTTCGCTCGAAGCAGCCTCTTCGATCAAGGTAATCTCTTCAACAACGATTTCTGCTTCGGCTTCGGCTTCGGCTTCATCAGCAGATTCCGGCTCCAACGCTTCATCCACGACCGGCGCATCGCCAATCGCAGCAACATCATCGGCCTGGGCCGCGTCTATCGATGCCGGAACTGCAGTGTCGTCGATGACTTCGACCTGCTCCACGGCGATGTCAACCTGTTCTTTGGCCGCAGCCTGTTCAACGGCTTCCGTTACCAGCAGCTCGTCTTCTTCAGCCGGCTCAGTCGGGCTTGATGCCTCGGCTTCGGCGTCACTCGAACCCAGCTGCGCTGCGCCGACGGCAACTGCAGACGCACCGGTAGCGATGGCCAGGGCGCGTGCGATCACGCTGTCGCGATCATCCAGATCATTGGGCGCTTCCACAGCGGTCGCCTCATTCGGCTGACCGTTTTCAGCCTGTGCGTCGACTGCTTCGGCTGCAAATGCCGCATCAGCGTCAATGGCAACAGTCGATTCGGATTCAATCTCGCCAGCTTCGACAGCGAGCTGCGAATCGTTTGCTTCTGCGGACTGCTCCGGTTCCTCGGCGTCGTGTGCAACACCCCAGGTCGAGGCGCGCACAGCGTCATAGTGGTCCTCAGCTTCAACGGCCTGCTGCAGGACAGCCGGTTCGATGACCTCAGCCGATTCGGCGATGTCGATCTGCCCGGTCACTTCGTCAACCGCAACCACAGTTGCCGACTCGCTTTCGGCAGCGGCTTCGACCGGCTCCGACAGCGACTCAGCAGCAACGGAATCAGCAGTCTCGGTTACTTCAAGCGCGCCGTGCTCGGTGACGTCAGCAACAGGCGGCAGGAATTCGGGTTCTGCTGCAGCCGGCGGTTCGGTGGTTTCCACCGATGCCACGCTGCCAGGCGTTTCGTCCAGCAAGCCAGAGTCGAAGTACGCGGACAGGTCTTGCGTGCCAACCGACTCCGGGCTGATGTTACTCGCCAGCGAACCTGCCGACTGCACAGCCACGACATCGTCAGCAACAAAATCGTCCTCGGCTTGCATCGGCGGCCACTTGCCGTCCGGCAAGGCATCAACCAACGCCTGCAGGCGCTCGGCCACACCCGGGAACGCAGGGATGCGTGGCGAAGGCGCCCGCAAAGCAGTAATCGTGGTGTGCACCGCCGCCGCCATCTGCGCAAGCGCATCCACGCCTGCAGCAGTCGGCGTAATCGCCGCGGCCAGCGAGCGCTTGACGAAGGTCTCCGCCGGGCTGGTGATCTGGGTGATCACCGGCACATCGGTCATCGCGAATGCACCGCTCATCGTGTGCACGGCGCGCAACAGGTCTTCGGAGACCGGCTGTGGCTGTGCAACCGAGCCAGCCAGCCAGGTATTGACTGTGACCAGATGCGCGCCGATCTCGGCTTCGAGAATTTCGCGTAGCACCTCGTCCACCGATGCAGGGGTACCCTCTGCATCGTCGATTTCAATAGCTGCTGCGACCTCGCTTTCCGCCGCAGCGTCAACGATCCCGGCTTCCGGCACCACTTCGTCAACCGGCGCGGCAGCTGCAACAGTGCTGACGCCGGCCACGTAGAACGCTTCTTCGCCTGCGGCAACGCGGTCAGCCACATCCTGCATGCCCAATAGATCGGACTGGATGCTGCCAACGCCACGCAGCGCGGCGTTCAATTCCGGCAATACGTCGTAGGCCTGCGTCACCGCGGCCATGACTGCCGGACTGGCAGGACGACTGCCGTCGAGCACGCGGTTGAGCATGCTCTCGATCTTCCAGCTGAACTCACCCAGGGTGCGTGCACCGACCAGGCGGCCACTGCCCTTCAGCGTATGGAATACCCGGCGCACTGGGCGCAGACGCTCCATATTGGCCGGCGCAGCCCGCCATGCAGGCAGCAGATTGCCAAGATTCTCGAGTTCTTCGTCGAACTCCTCGATGAAGACTTCGCGGATGTCCTGATCGATTACGTCGCCACCGTCGATGAAACCGCCCTCAAGCTGCTGTGCCGGCGCGAACGTGCGCGTCGGCGCGGCTGCACTGGCAGCAGTTGCAGCGATCTCGGCCGTAGCCGGTTCCGGCTGCAGCGACTCAGGCATTACGAACGGATCGAAGGACTCGGCAGCCGCATCCAGCTGTGCCATGAACGCCGCGGTTTCCATATCCAGCTTGGACACGGCTTCGGCCGGCACGGATACCGGCTCAATCGCTGCGGATACCTGCTCGATCGGCGCAGCCGCCAGCTCCCAATCGCTGGCGACAGGGGCCTGCGCATGGCTTGCGCCATCGATCGCCGGATTATCGGACTCCAGCTCCGCGCTGAAGAACACATCAGCGTCGGCAAACTCGATGTTGACCAGCTCGGCATCCGCCAAGCCGTTGCCGGCAGGCTCGGCCGTGTGCGCGGCTTCTGTATCGGCATCGTCCAGCGTCAGCAGCGACGCGTCGAAACGATAGCTGTCGTTCGCGCCAGCAAGCGTCATGTCCTCAGCGGCGACCGGATCAAAGCTCGCTGCAAACGACGCCGACGCTTCAACCTCATTCGAATCCGCCAACTCGTGGCCTTCAAGCACCATCGGTGCCAGAGTGAAGCTGCTCTCAGCGGCTTCCGATGTCTCGGCGGCAACTGGATCAAACGCGGAAATCTCCGCTGCGACTTCTGCTGCCTGCGCTGCAAACGCTGCAGGCGCGTCCACGGTCTGGACCGGGGCGACCGGAGTTGCCACGGCGTTGATCGCCGCGCCAAACACCAACGGGTAATCGGCCACAGCTGCCTGTGGCTTTTCTTCCACTTCCAGTGGCGGCAACGGCGGCGGCATTACCGGCGCGGCGATGACCGGTGCCTGTTCAACGACCGGCGATGCTTCGGCCACCGTTTCAGCAATTTCGTCCTGCACTTCGACCGGATCGGCCGCCGCCGCTTCGACAACTGCGGCGATTGCGCTATCCGCAACCGGCGCGGCGACGACCTCAGCAGCCACCTGCTCGACGACAGCTGCGTCAGCCACGGCCTGCAGCGACGGAATCGGCCAGTAACGCAGCGTTTCCAGACTGGTGCGGGTGATGTCGAGGATTTCCTCGCGGCCTGGGCGGCGATCGCGCAGGGCTTCCAGGAAGTACTCCAGGCTGGCCATGGCGTCGGCCAGGGTGTCGAGCTGGCGCCCACTGGGGATACGCTGGCGTGCGATCAGCTCGACGTCGATGTACTGACGCACGGCTTGCAGATAGTCGGCCGGCACCGGCATTTCCAGCATGCGCAACGCGCCGGAGACCTCACCGAGCAGACGCGGCACTTCGGCCAGGCGTGCGTGGTCCCAATTGGTCTCGATGAAGGCGACAAACGATTCGCGCGCAGCAGTGAAGTTGGCGATGGCTTCATGCGCCAGCACTTCCACGGTACGGCGGGTCTCCACCGAACCGGCATCATCGTCACCGCTGACATTGGCGCCCAGGTGGGCGACCTGCTCGTCCAGCGATGCGTCCACATAGAGCAACGCGCCAGCGATATCCAGCAACAGGTTGTCATCGATCTGACGCGTGCCGTTGACGACTTCGCGCAGCGAATCGCGCTGCTGGGCGACGATGCCACGGGCAACGCCCAGACCCATCACGCCCAGGGTATCGGAGACAGCACCCAACTCATTGACCTGCACCTGCAGATCGGCCGGATTGCCATCCATGCGCATATGCAGGTCGAGCGCATCCTTGATGCGCATCAGTTCTTCTTTGACCGCACTGCCGACGGTATCGAGCAGTTCGCGGTTGCGTCCACTCAAACTGCCACGTGCGTGCTCCAGCTCATCCGGGCTGGCATCGCTGGCATCGGGATTGAAGGCGAACAACACGCTCTCATTGATGCCTTCAGCGCCGCGTGCAGCGCGGATGTCATTGAGCAGCGGCAGCAGCACGATCGGAATATCACGGTGGCCGTTCTGCAGGCGCTCCAGATAATCGGGCAGCAGCACGGTGCCACGCATCAGCGTGGCACAGGCTTCATCACGATCAGGAATGCCGCCATCGCGCACCGCATTGGCCAGCAGCTCCAGCTCCTCGGCAACCATCGCCGGTGCATACAGCTCGACCATCCGCAGCGTGCCCTGCACCTGGTGCAGGTAGCCGGCGCAGAAACGCATGCGGCTGGTATCGCTGGGATCTTCCACGAAGGCTTCGACCTCGTTGCGCACCTGGCGCAGGGTCTCGTCCAGCTCGGGTTTTACCCAACCCAGAGCTGCGTGGCTCATCGCATCGCGCAAGGTACTCATCGCACTCCCCCGTGCAGCATCAATTGCATGCCGTCCGGGCGGCCCTGCGTTGCGTTGTGACGAAACTTCATCTGCTGATTCCTCTGCATCCCCGCCCGATCAGTCCGTTCAGGCCGGCAACTTGAAGTCGGCCACCGAACGGCGCAGCTCTGCCGCCAACTGGTTCAACTGCCCCAGCGAGTCGGCGGTCTGCCCGGCGCCCTGCGAGGTCTGGCCGGTAATCTGCCGGATCACGCCCATCGTCTGGGTGATGTCGGTAGCTGCCGAGGCCTGCTGGTTGGCGGCGATGGAGATGCTTTTAATCAAATTGTTCAGTGCGTTGGACACGCGCTCGATTTCGGTCAGCGCGGTACCGGCGTCTTCGGCCAGGCGCGCACCGGACACCACTTCGGCGGTGGTCTGCTCCATCGAGGTAACCGCTTCGTTGGTATCGGCCTGAATCGCCTGCACCAGACCTTCGATTCGACGGGTTGCACCGGAGGTACGTTCTGCCAGGCGCTGCACTTCGTCGGCCACCACGGCGAAACCGCGACCGGCTTCACCGGCTGAGGCTGCCTGCACGGCGGCGTTCAATGCCAGGATGTTGGTCTGCTCGGAAATGTCGTTGATCAGTTCCACGATCGAGCCGATTTCCTGCGAGGACTCACCCAGGCGCTTGATGCGCTTGGAGGTTTCCTGGATCTGATCGCGGATCTGGTCCATGCCCTGAATGGTCTGCCGCACCACACCGGCACCTTCGGTGGCGATAACCACCGAGCGCTGTGCCACTTCGGCCGACTCGGTGGAGTTGCGCGACACCTGCTCAATGGAGGTGGCGATTTCGCCGATACGGTCCGAGGCGCTGGTGATTTCGTCGGCCTGGTGGCCTGCGGCTTCGGCCAGCTGCATTGCCGTTGCCTGGGTTTCCTGTGCCGACACCGCCACCTTGGAGGAGATGTCGTTGATGGTGGTCACCAGGTGGCGCAGTTCGTCCACGGCGTAGTTGATAGCGTCGGCGATGGCGCCGGTCATGTCCTCGGTCACCGAGGCCTTTACCGTCAGGTCACCTTCACCGAGCGAGCTGATTTCGTCCAGCAAACGCATAATCGCCTGCTGGTTGCGGCTGTTGAATTCCACCTGGGTCTGGTAACGCACGTCCTGCTCGCGCGAACGGGTGCGCACCGTGCTCCAGACAAAGCCAATGATCGACAGCACCGACAGGCCGCCGAAGATCACGCTCCACCAGAAGTTCGGGAAGATGCGGGTGTCGCGGGCCGAACCGAACGCCGAGAACGCATCGAACAACTTACGGCTGCTCTGCAGCATCTTGTCCGAACCGGTCGCCAGGGCGGCTGCCGAGGACTGTGCAGCGAACAGGTTGCGCGAGCTGGCCAGAATGGCGTCGGCGTCCTTCTTCATCTTTGCCCACTGGTTGGCCGACTGTTCCAGCGCAACCTGTGCATTGGCGTTGCGCACAGCGGCAATGCCCATTTCCTCATTGCCGTTGCGCAGACCTTCCAGCACCTGGGTGAACACCACCATGTCGCGTGCCAGCGCGTCGCCGGCGCCGCTTGCACCGGCACCACCGGCACGGATTTCGGTTACGCGACGGGCCATGGTGCCCACCACCACCACCTGCTGCAGGCCGTTGTAGACCTGCGAGGACTGGGCGCCACCGGCGGTCATCGCACGCACCACTTCGTTCAACTGCGCCTGCAGCTGCGGCACCGCGCCGACGAAGGCGTCGGCGTTACCGGCCAATGCCAGTACCGCCGGTTCGGAGGCGACGATCTGCTCGGCGTTCTTGGACAGCGGCTTCCAGGTATCCACCAGCGCGCTCAACGGGCCGGACACGCCGGTCTCGTTGCCGTAACGGCCCTGCAACTCGCTGACCGTACTTTCCACCTTGCTGCGCGTGTCCTTGAAGGCTGCGTAGCTTTCGCGGCTACCGGCCACGGCTTCACGGCCCTGGTTGGCCAGCTGCTGTGACAGCACCTGCAGATCGGCGGCGCCTGTACTGGCACCGGCCAATCGGCTGCCCTGGTAGGTCGCCACGCCGGTGTTGGCACCGAACACGACCATCGAGAGCACCAACAAGCCCAACCAGAAGTTGGTGCTTACATTGCCAAGCTTGCCAGCCTTGGCGCCTTCAGGAGCAGTACTCATCGTTCGACCTCGGTCTTGATACGAAGAGGCAAGCGCGCCAATCAGGCGGCCGCTTGCCGGAATTCAGGAGTGCGGGAAAGCAGTGAAAGCGAAAAAACGCCCCAGTCACGGCCTTCATCATGGAAGGCCCGCTCAACGAAGTGCGCATAGCGGCCCTGGGCGATATCACCGGCAGGCACCTGCATCGGTGCCTCGAAGCTGCGCTGGCCATACAACTCATCGATCACCAGCGCCACGTCGCCGCCGCTCTGGCGCATGATCAACACGCGCTGGCCTTCCTGCGGCGGCGTACGCTCACCTTCCAGGAAGTTCTTCAGATCCACCACCGGGAACAGGTTGCCGCGCAGGTTGCCCACGCCCAGCAACCAAGGCTGCGCGCCGGGAACCGGGGTGACCGGCGGCATGGGCACGATTTCCACCACTTCGCGGAAATCCGAGACCAGATGCCGGCTGCCAACGCGGTAACCCACGCCACGCCAGACATCCTGCGAAAAGCTGCGCTCAGGCAGCTGTACCGCGTGCGCCAGACTGCGGCGTTCGTAGGCTTCAAGGATGTCGAATGGAGAAAGCATCAACCCACCAATTTGTTGATCCGCGCGATCAGATCATCCTCGCGCGGCGGCTTGACGATGTAATCGCTGGCGCCTTGACGCATGCCCCAGGCCTTGTCGGTTTCCATGCCCTTGGTGCTGACGATCAACACCGGAATAGCACGGGTGGCCTCGTCACGCGACAGCGCGCGGGTGGCCTGGAAACCACTCATGCCCGGCAACACCACGTCCATCAGCACCAGCTGCGGAGCCTGCTCACGGGCAATCTTCAGGCCGTCCTCGGCGTTGTCAGCCGACAACACCTCGTGCCCAGCCTTGAGCAGCCACTGTGTAAACACCGCCCTGTCGGTCGGTGAGTCCTCGATCAAAAGAATTCGAGCCATTTTGTGCCTTTCCCCCTGGTCAGGCGTTGACGTATGTGCGGATGGCACCTAGTAGTTCGTCGCGGGTAAATGGCTTGGTGAGGTATTGCTCGGAACCGACGATGCGGCCACGGGCTTTGTCGAACAGGCCATCCTTGGACGACAGCATGATCACCGGCGTCGACTTGAACAGCTGGTTGCCCTTGATCAGCGCACAGGTCTGATAGCCATCCAGCCGCGGCATCATGATGTCGACGAAGATGATCTGCGGTTGCTGATCGGCGATCTTGGCCAACGCTTCGAAACCGTCAGTAGCGGTAACGACCTCGCAACCTTCACGTTTGAGCAGTGTTTCAGCCGTGCGCCTGATGGTCTTCGAATCATCGATGACCATCACCTTCAGCCCTGCGAGTTCCCCACCCGCAGCCATGTTTTCAACCATTTTTGATCCCCGAACGCGCGACCGATACCGGATGCGATATTGCCGCGAAAGCGCATCTATATCCCAGCCCAGCCGCGAACTGTCAAGCGATGCCGGCAGGACTTGGCCGATCGCCGAGGTAATGTGACCTGCATCTCAATAAAAGCGCAGCGCCATTCAGCCTCAGTGTTCCGCTTTCCGCGCTGTGCGGCCCCGCCCTGAACGGCTAACATCCTCCTCCAGATCTGCTGGATTCAAGTCATGCCTTTAGACGTCATCGTGGTGATGGACCCCATCGCCGACATCAAGATCGCCAAGGACACCACCTTCGCCATGCTGCTGGAAGCCCAGCGCCGCGGGCATCGGCTGCACTATGTGCGCCCCGGCGGGCTGTCACTGCATGGCGGCCAGGCACAGGCCGAGGTTGCCCCGCTGCAGGTGCGCGACGACAAGGCCGGCTGGTTCAGTTTGGGCGAGTTCGCACCGCTGACATTCGGCCCGGGCCAGATCGTACTGATGCGCAAGGATCCGCCATTCGATGGCGAGTACCTGTACGACACCCACATCCTCAGCGTCGCCCAGCAGGCCGGCGCCACCGTGGTCAACGACCCGCAGGGGCTGCGTGACTTCAACGAGAAGCTCGCTGCTTTGCTGTTCCCGCAGTGCTGCCCGCCGACCCTGGTCAGCCGCAACGCGCGCGAGCTGAAGGCCTTCGTGCTCGAGCACGGCCAGGCCGTGCTCAAGCCGCTGGACGGCATGGGCGGGCGCTCGATCTTCCGCAGCGGCACCGGCGATCCGAATCTCAACGTGATCCTGGAGACGCTGACCGATGGCGGCCAGCACCTGGCCCTGGCGCAGCGCTTCATCCCCGACATCACCGCCGGCGACAAGCGCATCCTGCTGATCGACGGTGTACCGGTGGACTATTGCCTGGCGCGGATCCCTCAAGGCGACGAGTTCCGCGGCAATCTCGCCGCTGGCGGCCGCGGCGAAGGCCGCCCGCTGAGCGAGCGCGACCGCTGGATCGCCGCCCAGGTCGGCCCGGAAATGAAACGCCGCGGCATGCGTTTCGTTGGCCTGGACGTGATTGGTGATTACCTGACCGAGGTCAACGTCACCAGCCCCACCTGCGTGCGCGAGCTGGATGCGCAGTTCGGCCTGAACATCGCTGGTCAGCTGTTTGATGCCATCGAGGCTGGCCTGGCCTGATGTATTCCCAGCCTGACGTATTGCCCGCGGCACCGCGGGTCAGCGAGCAACAACGGCTGACCGCCACCCTGGTGCTGTCAACGCTCGTGCACGGCCTGCTGATCCTCGGAGTGGGCTTTGCAGTCAGCGACAGCGCCCCGCTGGTACCCACACTTGATGTGATCTTCAGCCAGACCAGCACGCCGCTGACGCCCAAGCAGGCTGATTTCCTGGCCCAGGCCAACCAGCAGGGCGGCGGCGACCACGACAAGGCGCAGCGCCCACGCGACTCCCAGGCCGGCATCGTGCCGCAGCTGCAGAACGGGCTTGCACCGGTACCGCTGCAGGCGCAGAGCGCGGCAGCGCCACCGCCGCCACAGGCGCGCATCATCACCAGCACCCAGGGCAAGGACCCGGTTGCGACCGCGCAGACCCAGCCCTTGCCGGATCGCCCAGACGCCAACGCACCAATGAGCGCGCGCGAACAACGCGATGCGGCAATGGCGCGACTGGCGGCCGAAGTGCATCTGCGCTCGGAGCAGTACGCCAAGCGTCCCAACCGCAAGTTCGTCTCGGCCAGCACCCGTGAGTACGCCTATGCGAACTACCTGCGCGCCTGGGTCGACCGCGCCGAGCGCGTCGGCAACCTGAATTATCCCGATGAAGCGCGCCAGCGCCGGCTTGCCGGCCAGGTGGTGATCACGGTCGGCGTGCGCCGCGACGGCAGCGTTGAGAGCAGTCGCGTCCTGCGCAGCAGCGGCGTGCCCTTGCTGGATGCCACCGCCCTGCGCGTGATCGAGCAGGCACAGCCGTTCCCGGCATTGCCTGAGACCAAAGACGACATCGACATCCTGCAGGTCACCCGCACCTGGATGTTCCTGCCCGGCGGGCAGTTGCACGACGATCGTTGAGCAACCAGTTCTGTATTTTGTGGGAGCGGTGTAAACCGCGAAGCTGGTACTACCCGAACCACCAAGCTGATCGCCATCTGATGGTGCATGAGCTTCGCGGCTTACGCCGCTCCCACAACCATCACACACCGCGGCCGCTTCAGCGCTTGGAATCGCGCAGCGCCTGCTGTTCGATCAGGGTCAGCGCGACGTTGTCGCGCAGATAGGCTGGCTGCACCAGCTCAGGAGCGATGGCTTCGCCGCGCAGCATTGCCGGCACGGCGATCTTCAGCACATCGGCAGCACTTGGCAGGGCCTGCGCATCCACGCTACTCAGACGCGACTGCAGGCGCGCGCTCAACACGCCCTCGCCCGCCGCGAAACCGGTACCCACACCGGCCCAGACGCTGTCGTCGGCCGGCAGTTGCACGGCATCCGGCGCAACCAGCAGCTCACGCTCCTGCAACTGTAGGTCGCCATCGGCATCACGCAGATAGCGCGCCACATACAACTCACCCATGCGCGCATCGATGCACGCAAGTACGCCTGGCGCATCAGCAGGTGCACGCAGCGCCAGGGTCTGCAGGGTCGATACCGGCAGCAAGGGCCGATCCAGCGCCAAGGCAATGCCCTGCGCGATCGCAATTGCCAAACGCACGCCAGTGAAGGCACCCGGCCCACGGCTCAGCGCGATGGCGTCCAGCTGGTTGCGGGCAATACCGGCTTCAGCCAACAACTGCTCGGCCCACGGCAGGCTCAGTTCGGCGTGCCGGCGCGGCGCTACTTCAAACCGCTCCAATACCTGCCCATCCACATACAGGGCAACGGAACAGGCTTCGGTGGCGGTTTCAAAGGCAAGCAGCTTCATGGCATCACATCAGGAAAGGGAAAACGGCGGCGCTTCAGAACCAGCGTCGGCCAAGGGCGTCGCGCTGGCGGAATCCGCCTCCGGCGCCCATTGTCGCGCAAAGAAGGCCTGCACATCGGCCAGCGCGCGGGTGCGGCGGAATGGCGGCAGAGAATCCAGGAAGACCCGGCCGTAACCGCGCGACAGCAGGCGCGGATCACACAGCACCAGCACGCCGCGGTCGGTCTCGCTGCGAATCAGCCGGCCCACGCCCTGCTTGAGCGCGATCACCGCCTGCGGCAGCTGCTCATCGCGGAACGGATTGCCGCCCTGGCGGCGGATCGCATCCAGCCGGGCTTCGAACACCGGATCATCGGGAGCGGCGAACGGCAGCTTGTCGATCACCACCACGCTCAGTGCATCGCCGACCACATCCACGCCTTCACGGAAGCTGGCCGCGCCCAACAGCACGCCATTGCCCGACTCACGAAAACGCTGCAGCAGGCTGGCGCGTGGCGCCTCGCCCTGCACGAACAGCGGCCACGGGCCATCACGCAGCGCATCGGCGGCCTCACGCAGCGCACGGTGCGAGGCGAACAACAGGAACGCCCTGCCCTGCGATGCCTCGAGCACTGGTCGCAAGGTTGCAATCAAGGCCGCGCCATAGCCGCGCGCAGCGGGATCGGGCAGTTGCTGCGGCAGATAGCACAGCGCCTGCTGCTGCCAATCGAAGGGACTGGGCTGGACCAGGGTATCCGGGTCATCCAGACCCAAACGCTTGGACAGATGTTCGAAGCCACCATCGACGGTCAAAGTGGCCGAGGTGAATACCCAGGCCGCCATCGAGCGCAGGCGGTGCTCGCGCAACGGTCCGGATACGTCCATCGGTGTGCGTTGGCAGCGGAAACCGCGCGGCGTCAGCTCGTACCACAGCACATCATTGCCATCATCGACGGGGAACAGCGAATCGCTGGCAGCCGGCATGGCACCATCTTCCGCCGAGACCACAACCTCATCGATATCCCACTCGTCGACCGCGCCACGGTCACCGTCGTCCAACCAGCGCGACAGCCGCGACACGCCTTCCAGCGCACGTGCGTGACAGGCATCCAGTCCGGGCGAGGCTTCGCGCACAACGCTCAATGCATCGCGCAGCTGCGCCATCGCCGCAGCGACCGCATCAAAGCCTTCGGCCACCGCCGGCACCGCCAGGGCGCGCCAGCGGGTGCCACGTTGCGGCAGCTTTTCCATCGCCTCGCGCAGTTCGCGCAAGGCCAGTTCAAGCGTCGCCACCGGTTGCTGCAGGGTGGCCTGCGCGCCAGCAACGCTGCGGCATTCGGCCATGCAGTCGCGCGCCAGCTCCTGCCACGGACGCATGCCAAAGCCTTCGCCAAAGAAGTTGGCCGCGAGCTCAGGCAGCTGGTGCGCCTCATCGATGACGAAGGCCTGCGCGCCGGGCAGGATTTCGCCAAAACCTTCCTGTTTCAGTGCCAGATCAGCCAGCAGAAGATGATGATTGACCACCACCAGATCGGCTTCCTGCGCCCGCTGCCGCGCCTGCACCACGAAACAATCGCCCCAGAACGGGCAATCGGTTCCCAGGCAGTTGTCCACAGTCGAGGTGACCATCGGCAGCAACGGCGAATCATCGGCCAAGCCATCCAGCTCGGCCATGTCGCCGTACTGGGTGCGGCCGGACCAGGTGAGGATGCGTTGAAACTGCGCCACCTGCTCGGTCGAAGTAAAACGTGGCTCGCCGCGCGCCTGATCCAAGCGATAGCGGCACAGATAATTCGCCCGCCCCTTCAACAAGGCAGCGCGATGACCAACGCCCAATGCGGCACGCACGCGTGGCAGATCGCGGTGGTAGAGCTGGTCCTGCAACGCGCGGGTACCGGTGGAGACAATGGTCTTCAAACCAGACAGCAGCGCCGGCACCAGATAGGCGTAGGTCTTGCCGGTGCCGGTACCGGCCTCGGCCAGCAACACGTCGCGCTGCTGGAAGGTCTCGGCGATGGCGCCAGTCAGGCGCAGCTGCGCGGGACGCGGCACGAAGGCATCGAGCTGACGCGCAAGCGCGCCACCTTCACTGAGTGCTTCGCAGCTGGCGGTGACTAGAGAGGACATGGCTCAAGCGTTGGGAATGGTGCGTCGAGAACGGGCAATGGAGATAAACCGCGATTGGAACGCTGACCGCGTCATGGCAATGACGGAGTACCACTTCGCCCGGTGATCAGGCGCTTCCATCCGCTATTCCCGACTCCCGGTTCCCGACATGCTCAAAAGCGCTTGATCCCAGGCACAGTGCAGCCTTCGATCTGCGCATGCGCGGAGACGGCATTCTCTTTCTCGGCGCGGGCCAGACGCGATTGTTCGATGGTGGCCCAGTGGCGACGACACAGCGGACCAGTGCGCGAACCCAGATCCACGGCTTTTTTGGCCAAGGTCTCGGCACGCGGCCAGTCAGCCTGCAGCAGCGCGATTTCGGCGCGTTCCTGCAGGATGCCCGGGTCATCGGTCACCTGCAGCAGGGCTTCGTTCAAGGCTTCGGCTGCACCGGCCAGGTCACCGGCCTTGCGCATGGCGATGGCGGTCTGGCGCAGGTCGTCCACCTGCGCATCGCGCAGTGGCTGCACTGACAGCTCGGTGTCATCGACGCCGGCGATGGCATCCACCGCAGCCAAACGCTGTGCCGGCGTGGTGTTGTCCACCACCGCCGGCTTTGCTGCCGGTGGTGCGCTGATGCAGCCTGCAAGAGACAGAGAAGCTGCAGTAGCAAGCAGCGCGTAGCGGATCAAAGACTTGGTATTCATGGGCAGGATTATCGCGCAGGCGTCTGTGCAGCGGGGGCCGCAGCCGGTTCAGGTTCCTTGCGGTCCAGGCCCAACCAACCACGCCAGCCACCGCCGGACTGCTCCTGCGCACCCTCGGCACCCTCTTCCAGCGGCACTTCGGCGGGCACCGCACAAGGCACGTATTGCGGCGCATAGCCAACCACGAACGGGAAGCGGCGCGCGCCCGGGCAGGATTCGTCGGTGGCATTGCTGCCTGCCGCTTCCACGTACTGCCAGTCCAAGCCCTTGTTGTTCACGTGCAGAGCCTTGCTGGGCAGGTTGCGGAATATCCCCGACCACACCCGCATCGCACCGGAAGCACCAAACAAACCGGTCTGCTCGTTCTGGTCGTTGCCCATCCAGATCACCGCCAGATGATCGCCGGTATAACCGGCGTACCAGCTGTCGCGGCCGTCGTTGGAGGTACCGGTCTTGCCGGCGGCCTGCAGCCGCGACAGTCCATCGGCGTTCAAGCCGGAGGCCGTACCGCTGGAGACCACTTGTTGCAGGCCGACGCTGATCAGGTTGGCGGCGATCGAGTCGCCTTCCTGGGCCGGTGCAGGGCTCTTGTCATAGCGCTTGAGTAGCTTGCCCTGTGCATCGACCACGCCACGCACCGCATGCAGCGGCTGGATTTCACCACCGGAGGCAAGGAACTGGTACAGCTGGGTCATGCCGTACGGACTCTGGTCGGTGGAACCGAGAATCACCGCCGGATTGGACTCGGCCTTGAGCCCGGCCAAGACATTCATCAGCTGGGTCAGCCGTTCCGGACCGACCTGCATGCCAACCCGCACCGTGGCCTGGTTGTAGGAGCGCGCCAGGGCATCGATCAAGCGCACCGTGCCGTGGCTGCGGTTGTCGGCATTGCCCGGCGTCCAGTTGCGGCCGCGGCTGAGCTTGACGGTCACCGGTGAATCGTCGACCCAGCTGGCCAGCGAGTAGCGATCCGGCTGCGCCAATGCCAGCAGGTAAACGAAAGGCTTGAGCAGCGAACCAACCTGCCGCTGCGCGTCGATGGCGCGGTTGAAACCGGGTTCGGACACATCACGGCTGCCGACCACGGCCAGCACATCACCGTTGTGCACGTCAGTCACCACCAGACCGGTCTGCAGCTCCGGGCGACGCTTGTTTTCCAGCGCCTTGATGGTATGCGCCACCGCGCCCTCGGCATAGGCCTGGGCCGACGGCGACATGCCAGTGAAGACATTCAAGCCGGCGCCTTGCAGCACGTTTTCCGGGTAGTCGTTACCCAGCTGGCGACGCACCAGATCCACATAGGCCGGGAAGCGGTTGGCGGCGGCGATACCTGCCGTCTTGGACACGCCCAGTGGCGCCTTGAGCGCACGCTGATACTCGGCGTCGTCGATCAGTTTGTTTTCGTGCAGCTTGCCCAGCACGAAGTTGCGGCGGTCCAGCGCATTCTCGGGATTGCGCCGTGGGTCGTAGAACGACGGGCCCTTGACCAGGCCGATCAGCAAGGCGATCTGCTCGCTGCTCAGCGAGTTGAGGTCGCGGCCAAACCAGAACTCGGCACCGGACGACACCCCATGGATGGCCTGCTTGCCGCGCTGACCCAGATAGACCTGGTTGAGGTAGGCCTCAAGGATGGTGGATTTGTCGTAGCGCGCTTCCATGATCAGCGCGTACAGCACCTCGTTGAATTTACGGGTGATCGTCTGTTCCTTGCCAATGCCAAGCAGGCCGCTGCGGGCCAGCTGCTGGGTCAAGGTGCTGGCGCCCTGCTTGGTCTCACCGCCGGTACGAATGGTTACCCAGACGGCGCGCGCGATACCGCTCAGATCGATACCGTGATGACGGGCAAAGTCCTTGTCTTCCACTGCCTGCAGGCCGGTGACCAGCAGCTCGGGAACTTCACCCACCCGTACCAGCCGGCGTTCTTCCTGCTTCTGCCCGTACAAGGTAGCGATACGTGCCGGGTCCAGGCGCGCGGCCTTCAGCGCCTTGCGGCTGCCTGCATCGCGCACTGAGGCCACCTGCCCGCCGGAGACGACGACATCCACCTTTTTGGCCGCGACATTACCGTCCACATCGACGTAGCCACGGCTGGAAATGGTGAAGCTGCCGCCCTGCGCCTTGTAGGTGCCGGGACTGTTGCCGGTGCCGTCATCGCGGTAGCCAGAGGCCGCCAACTCTGTTTTCAGCGTATTGGCGTTCATCGCCGTGCCCGGGCTGAGCACCAGCGGCCGTGCATAGACGCGGGTCGGGATCTGCCAACGCAGTTCACCAAAACGCTGGCTGACCTGACTGTTCAGGTACAGCGTATAGGGGATCATGAAGCCCAGCCCCAATGCGGCTGCGGCCAGTCCCCAGGTGATCAAGCGGCTCCGCCACACAGGGCTGTTGCCGTCGGTATCGTCGTCGAACTGGTCGGAATCGTGGCGTCGTGGCACAGGGATGCGAGAATGTGGTTTGTAATGAGTCTAACGCAGCCGCATCCCTGGGGGCGTTGACTGTCAGTCCCCTGCTTAAGCTGGAGTTCCAAAGGAATGTCGATTTCGCTGGCCGATGCGCGTTACGCCGTCAATCGCATCATCGGCCTGGTCCGTCGGGGCCTGGCCAGCCTGCGCACCCGCGGCTGGCGAGCAACCCTGCACCGGGTTGGCGTGCATACCCGCCGCCAACCACCCGCTCAGCGTGAACCGCTGTACTTCCCTGCCAGCGCCCCGTTTGCGCCGTTCAGTGTGCCCAGCAGCGAGCGCCCAACGGCCAGCATCGTCATTCCGGTTTACAACCATTGCGCACATACGCTGGCCTGCCTGCGCGCTCTGGCCGAGCATCCGCCCGCCGCCAGCTGCGAGATCCTGGTGATCGACGACGGCAGCAGCGACAGCACCCGCGCCTGGATGCAGCAGATCGAAGGGCTGCGCTACCACCTGCGGGCGCACAACGGTGGCTTCATTGCCGCCTGCAACGACGGCCTGCGACTCAGTCGCGGCGACTATGTGGTACTGCTGAACAACGACACCATTCCCCAGCCCGGCTGGCTGGATGCGCTGCTGGAGACCTTCGCCCGCGTGCCGGACGCCGGCCTGGTCGGGGCCCAGCTGCTGTATCCGGATGGTCGCCTGCAGGAATCCGGCGGCGTGGTCTTTGCCGATGGCAGTTGCTGGAGCTACGGCCGCTTTGAATCGGCCGAAGATCCCCGCTACAGCGCACTGCGCGATGCCGACTATTGTTCCGGCGCAGTGCTGGCCATACCGCGACTATTGTTTGAAGAACTGGGCGGATTGGACAGCGTGTATGCACCGGCCTACTACGAAGACACCGATCTGGCCTTCAAGGTACGCGCCGCTGGACGCCGCGTACTGGTGCAGCCTGCCAGCCGCGTCGTTCACGACGAAGGCACCAGCAATGGCACCGACACCAGCACCGGGGTCAAGGCCTACCAGGTGCGCAATCAAGCGGTGTTTGCCAAGGTCTGGCAGGACGCGCTTGCCGCGCAGCCGGCAGTCGGCAGCGTACCGTCGCCAGCGCTGTTGCATCGCCAGCAGCGGCAGATCCTGATCATCGATGAGTGCCTGCCACAGCCCGACCGCGACTCGGCCTCGTTGCGTCAGTTCAACCTGATCCGCATGCTGCTGGCTGAAGGTGCGCATGTGGTATTCCTGCCCACCCGTGGCGAGCCCGCCAGCCCGGCCACTGCAGCATTGCAGGCAATGGGCGTGGAAGTCTGGCATGCGCCCTTCCTCGACCGCGTCGGCAGCTGGCTGCGCGACAACGGCAAACGTTTCGCGGTAGTCATGCTGGTCCGCTACCACGTTGCCAACGAATGCCTGCCCTTGCTGAAGCAGTTCGCGCCGCAGGCGCGTACCGTTTTCGACACCGTCGATCTGCACTACCTGCGCGAACGCCGCGGTGCCGAGCTGGCCCGCGACCATCGCCTGCTGCGCAGCGCCGAACGCACCCGCGCCAGCGAGCTGGCAGTGATGGCCGCCACCGATGTGACCCTGCTGGTCAGTGCTGCCGAGAAAGAACAACTGGCAACCGACGCACCGCAGGTGCGTGTGGAGTTGATCTCCAACCTGCATGAGGTCGCCGGCGCTGGCGAAGGCTGGGCACAGCGGCATGACCTGGTCTTTGTCGGCGGCTTCCGCCATCCTCCGAATCTGGATGCGATGACCTGGTTCATTGGCGAAGTCTTCCCGCTGATCCACGCGCAGCGTCCGGAGATCCGCTTCCATTGTATCGGCGCCGACGTGCCAGACAGCATCCATGCCCTGGCCGCCGCCAGCCCCGGCGTGCAGGTACATGGTTATGTGCCGGATGTAGTGCCGTTCATGACCGGCATGCGCGTTGCGGTGGCACCGTTGCGCTTCGGTGCGGGGGTCAAGGGCAAGGTCAACCTGAGCATGGCCCACGGCCAGCCGGTTGTTGCCACCACCTGCGGCGTGGAAGGCATGCACCTGCATGATGGCCAGGACGTACTGGTGGCTGATGGCAGCCAGGCATTTGCCGCTGCGATACTGCATCTGTATGACGATGCCGCGCTATGGCAGCGCCTGTCGGACAACGGCCTGGCCAATATCGCCAGGCACTTCTCCATGGATGCTGCGCGTCTCGCCGTGCAGCGGGTGTTCCTCAATCCGTAGCGCGCGTTGCACGATGATCTGCGCCAGACGCCAGCGCGCGCAAAAACTGCGCGCGCTGATCATCCAGTTCATCCGCTCAACACTCGCCGACGTGTGCAGCAACCGGCTTCAGCCATACACCGGATAGCGCCTACACAGCGCCGACACCTGCTCACGCACCTCTTCGGCAACCTTATCAAGCCTGCCCGCTTCCAAGCCGTCGAGCACATCGGCAAGCAGGCCGGCCAACTGCTCGCATTCGGCGATGCCAAAGCCGCGCGTGGTTACCGCAGGTGTGCCGATGCGCACGCCTGAGGTCACGAATGGCGGACGCGGGTCGTTGGGTACCGAGTTCTTGTTGGTGGTGATCCAGGCACGGGCCAGCGCGGCATCCGCGTCCTTGCCGGTGAACGGCTTGCTGGACAGGTCGATCAGCATCAGGTGGTTGTCGGTGCCGCCGGAGACGATCTGGCAACCACGCTGCTGCAACATCGCCGCCATCGCCCGTGCATTGTCGATCACCTGCCGCTGGTAGGTCTTGAACTCCGGCTGCAGCGCCTCCTTGAAGGCAATCGCCTTGGCCGCGATCACATGCATCAGCGGCCCGCCCTGGATGCCCGGAAATACAGCTGAATCCAGCCGCTTGTAGAAATCGGCATCCTGTCCCTTGCTCAGAATGATGCCGCCACGCGGCCCGCGCAGGGTCTTGTGGGTGGTACTGGTCACCACATGCGCGTGCGGCAACGGGTCCGGATACTCGCCGGCCGCCACCAGTCCGGCCACGTGTGCCATATCCACCCAGAACAGTGCCCCGACCTTGTCGGCGATCGCACGCATACGTGCCCAATCCTTGTGCCGTGAGTATGCCGAGAAGCCACCGATCAGCAACTTCGGCCTGCTCTGCATAGCGATGCGCTCCATCTCGTCGTAGTCGATCAGGCCGCTGCGCGGATCAAGCCCGTACGGCACGATCCGGTAGTGACGACCCGAAAAATTGGACGGGTTGCCGTGGGTCAGATGTCCGCCCTGCGCCAGGTTCATGCCCATCACCGTGTCACCCGGATTGGCCAGCGCGAGAAACACCGCCGCATTGGCCTGTGCCCCGGCATGCGGCTGCACATTGGCGTAGTCGCAGTTGAACAGCTGCTTGACCCGTGCCAGCGCCAGCCGCTCGGCCACATCCACGTTCTCACAGCCGCTGTAGTAGCGCTTGCCGGGGTAGCCCTCGGCGTACTTGTTGGTGAACACCGAATCCTGGATGGCCATCACCAGCGGGCTGGCATAGTTCTCAGAGGCGATCAGTTCGACGTGATCATGCTGGCGCTGCTGTTCGGCTTGCAGTGCCGACGCCAGCTCGGGGTCGAAGTCGGCCAGATCGTTGGATGTGTCATACATGGCGATTGCTCCTGTGCTTGAGTTGTTCGGTGTAATGCTCGACTCCGCTACCGGCTCGGCAGCGCATCCAGCCAAGCGCCAAATACCGCCCGCGCTGCCAATGGCAAGCTCGATGCTGCGGCCTCGGCCTGCCTGCGCAATACGCAAGGATCGATACCGGCGTGGGCAAGCTCACAGGCATGTCCGACCAGCCACTGTTCGATCTGTTGCGGCTGCGCCTCCAGATGGCACTGCAGCGCGAACACATGCTCACCGACGCTGAATGCCTGATTCGCGCACAACGTGGTCCCGGCCAGAAGCGTCGCGCCCCGAGGAATCCCGAAGCGGTCGCCGTGCCAATGCAGCACCGGCACCTGTTCCAACGCAGCCAGCGCTGAAGCCCTGCCCTGCGCGGTCAGCGTCAACGGCGCGAAGCCGATTTCTTTCAAACCCATGCTGGCAACATTCGCGCCCAGCGCGCGTGCGATCAGTTGCGCACCGAGGCATATGCCCAACAGCGGCAACCTGCGCTGCAGTTGCCGCTGGATCAACGCCAGCTCATCAAGCAGAAATGGATACTCGCGCTCGTCGAATGCAGCTATCGGCCCGCCGAGCACGACCAGCAGGTCGGGTTCCTCCTGGATGTGCAGATCATCGCTGGCTGCCTCCAGATAGCGCACGCTGTAGCCGCGCTCGTGCAACAGCGACTGCAAGCTGCCGAGGTCCTCAAAATGCAGATGACGTATGGCAAGGGCCGTTTTCATTGCTCTGTTTCCGCAGCCACGTCATTGTTTGGCCAGTAGTAGCTGTCTGGAAGCGGCCGCGCACCGAATATCGCCTGACCTACGCGCACCACGGTGGCACCTTCTTCTATCGCGATCTCGAAATCGCCCGACATGCCCATCGACAATTCATTCAACGAATCACCAACAGTTGTGTCCTGCCGCAACCGATCGCGCAGTTCGCGCAGCTGCACGAAGCAGCGGCGCACACGCGCGGCCTCGGCCGAGAACACCGCCAGCGTCATCAGGCCACGCACGCGCAACGCCGGATAGGCACCCAGCGCCTGCAGATACGCGGCCACCGCGTCGGGCGCCAGCCCGTACTTGCTGGCCTCGCCCGAGGTATTGACCTGCACATAGACATCCAGCGAACGGCCTTCAACCTGCAGTCGACGCTCAAGTGCTTCGGCCAGACGCAGGCTGTCCAGCGCCTGGAACTCGCTGGCGAAGCGCGCCACGAGTTTTGCCTTGTTGGTCTGCAGATGGCCGATGATCGACCATTGCAGGTCGCTCAGGTCCTGCATGGCCTGCCATTTGCCTGCAGCCTCCTGCACCTTGTTTTCGCCCAGCACGCGGCAGCCGGCGGCATGGGCCAGGCGCAGACTGGCTTCGGGTTTGGTTTTGCTGACCGGCAGCAGACGCACCTGCGCAGGATCGCGGCCAACGCGCACGCAGGCCGCATCCATTCGCGCCCGCACCGCGGCCAGGTTGTGGCGGAAATCATCCACCGTCGCCGCCTGTGGATAGCGCCCATGTTGCGCGTGCCGGGTCTGGGTTGATGACGAATCAGCCATTGGCCTGCTCCTGTTTGTTGGCATTGGCGTGGGCTGGCTGGCCTCGCGGCGACCAGCGCCCATGCAGCAAGGCATGCGCCAGCAAACCGATCAGCAGACCCCAGAACGCGCCACCGATGCCGAGCAAGGTGATGTTGGCGGCTGCCGCCAGGAAAGTGATCAGCGCCGCTTCGCGCGTGCGCGGCTCGGCCAGCGCCGTCGCCAGGCTGCCGCCTATCGTGCCCAGCAGTGCCAGCCCGGCCAGGGTGGCAATGAAGGTCGCAGGCAGTGCCATGAACACCGCGGCCAAGGTCACCCCGAATACCCCAACCAGGATGTAGCACAGGCCCGCAGCAACCCCGGCAATCCAACGCCGCGAAGGGTCTTCATGCGCTTCGCGGCCGGTCGCGATTGCAGCGGTTATCGCAGCGATATTGAAAGCATGCGAACCGAACGGCGCCATCAGCAGGGAGCCGAGTCCAGTGACCGCCACGATTGGATTGGCACTGGTCTTGAAGCCGTCGTTGCGCAGTACCAGCATGCCAGGCATGTATTGGCCGGTCAGGGTGATCAGGAACAACGGCAGCGCCACGCTGAGCAGCGCATTGAACGAGAACACGGGCGTGGTCAGAACCGGCTTGGCCAGCTGCAGCGACACCGCTGACAGATCCAGCCGACCCTGCACCCACAGGAACGCAAGCCCCAACAACAGGATGCCGACAATGGCATAGCGCGCACTGAAGCGCTTCAGCAGCAGGTAGGCCACGATCAACAGACCTACGAGTAGCGGATCAACCGCAAGCCCGGCAAACGCACGCGTGCCGAACTGCAACAGGATGCCGGCCAGCAGACCGGCGGCCACCCCGGCAGGAATCAGCCGGATCAGCCGATCGAACCAGCCCGACAGGCCAAGCACCACGAAGGCAGCGGCTGAAATCAGGTAAGCACCGATCGCTTCGTTGTACGGCGTTGTCGCCAGCGCCGTTACCAGAAAGGCTGCGGCAGGCGTGGACCACGCGGTGATGATCGGCGCACGACTCAGCCAGCTCAGCAGCAGCCCGCTGACCCCAACGCCAATCGACAGCGACCACACCCAGGACGCGGTCAGCTCGGGGCTGAGCCCGGCCACCTTGGCCGCCTGGAATACCAGGATGAAGGTGCCACCGTAGTTGACGATGACCGAGACCAGCCCGGCAACGATGGGATGGATCAGGTCAGCCGGGCGCGTGGCCCGGAAGGAAGCAGCGGCAGACGGCATGGCGAAGTTCGGGCTCCTGGTGGACGCCGGCGCGGCGGGTCCGTTTTTATAGGCCTAGAATGGCCTGATTGATCCCGCCACTTTCTGCACATAGGCCAGACCAATTGTTCAGGCACGCACAACTTGAATCGGTGAAGGCCTGGGTCGTCGACCCGGCACAGCGGAGCCTGCCACTGCATGTCCGCATCCAGCGCGCGGTACGCCAGCTGATCCTCGACGGCGCCCTGGATGCGAGCAGATCGTTGCCGGCTTCGCGCGCCCTTGCTGCCTCGCTGGGCGTATCGCGCGACACGGTGGAAGCGGCTTATGGCCAGTTGCATGCCGAGGGTTTCATTGAACGCCGGGTTGGCAGCGGCAGCTTCGTCGCAGAGGGTGCGCGCCGCCTGGGTGGGCGCGGCACCGCACACCGCAGCAGCTCCATGCAACAACCATTGCGGCTGAGCCAGCGCGGCGCTGCCATGTACCGCAATGGCGGGGTGCGTGAGTTCCTTGCGCCGCGCGCATTCGTTCCCGGCGTGCCGGAAACCCGCAACTTCCCCTTGGCGATCTGGGAGCGACTACAACGCCAGGTGCTGAAGGAATGGGGCAGCGCTGCCCTGTTGCATAGCCCGCCACAAGGCATGGCGCCGCTGCGCAAGGCAATCGCCGACTACGTCAACCTGGAACGCGGCGCCCACGCCAGCCCGGAGCGGGTGCTGGTGGTGACCAGCTCACAGCAGGCATTGACCCTGTGTGCCAGCGTGCTGCTCGATCCCGGCGAGCAGATCTTCATCGAGGACCCCGCCTATCACGGTGCGCGCAAGGCGTTTGATGCTGCCGGGCTGGACTGCGCGCCCATACCCGTGGATGCCGATGGCATGCGTGTGGACCTGCTGCGCGACGCGCGGCAGCGCGCGCGGGCGGTGTTCCTGACACCCTCGCACCAGTTCCCCAGCGGCGCGACGCTGGCGCTGGAACGACGCCTGCAGATCATCGAATGGGCCAGGCAACAGCAGGCCTGGATCATCGAAGACGACTACGACAGCGAGTTCCATTACGCAGGCAGACCAATGGCCTGCGTGCAGGGATTGGATGCGCACCAGCGCAGCATCTACATCGGTACCTTCACCAAGTCGCTATTCCCTGGCCTGCGCATCGGCTTCATGGTGTTGCCGACCGAGCTGGTTGCGCCGATGACCATCGCGCGCACCTTGCTGGATGGGCATAGCGCACCGATCCCACAGCTGACGCTGGCTCGTTTCATGGAAGGCGGGCATTTCGGCGCGCACGTGCGCGCCATGCGCGCGATCTATTGCGAACGCCGTGATGTGCTGGCGAAGCTGGTGCGCAGGTATCTAAAGGACTTCGTGGAGCCGCGTGTGCCCGATGGCGGCATGCAGATGCCCTGCGTTTTCATCCGCGACATTCCCGAACAGCAGGCAGTCGATGCCGCGCGCCGTGCTGGTATCGACCTGCTTGGGCTGAGTGGTCTGCATGCGTCAGACGAGACGGCGACCGCAGGCTTCCTGATGGGATTCGCCGCGCATACGCCCGGCGAGCTTGAAGTCGCGGTCAAGAAGCTTGCGCAGGTGTTGCGTGCAGTTGCCCGCTGAGGGCCTGAATCTGGATCATCGAGCGCAATTATGTAGAACGCAGCCATGCTGCGCTGGGGCTGTAGCGGGAAAGCCTCAGCCGAGCATGGCTCGGCTCTACCTGGTTCATACCATCACAGCGCCCGCAAAGATCAGCGCAGGGCGTTGCGGACGCGTTCGTTGAAACTGGCGATCTCCGGCGTCGCCGGATCGATTTCACGCGCCTGCAGCAGCGCCTGTTGGGCAAAGGCGGTGTCGCCGCCTCCCAAGCGCTCGCTGCCAACCGCGATCCAGCGCTGCGCCAAGCGACGTCGCGCCGGTGCCAATGCCGGATCGGTCGGGGCAAGCGCCTGCCAGGCATCCAGGCAGGTACGCGCTGCACGCAGGCGATTGCCGCGCAGATTGTCATCCAGGCAGGTACGCGCGGCTGGAAGTATCCTTGCCGCCGCGCGTTTGACGCGCGGGTCCTGTGGCGCCAGCGCCTGTGCAGCCTTGAAGCGGTCGTAGGCGCTGCTGCCTGGCGGCAACAGCCATTGCTGGCGGGCCTCGGCTTCCTCGAGTTGTTTGAGCAGCGCCTTCAAGCGGCGCTCGCGCTCGCTCGCGCTGACCGGCACCTCCATTGATTGCCTGGCCTGTCGGGTGCGCTGCAATACCTGCTCGGCGGCGCCCAGTTCGGCGCTGTCAGGCGCCAACTGACGCGCATGCTGCAGGGCGCGCTCGGCCGGCTCAAACTGGAAATCGGCCGCCAAACGCAGTGCTTCCTGCACCTGTGCATGGGCGATGCGCTGTAGACCCTGACGTGCGGCTGGATCCTCACCCGCCGCCAGCACCTGTTGGAATGCATCGGCTGCACGCTGCAGGCGACCACGCGCCAGATCACGCTCGCCCTGCTGGCGTCGTTGCTCCAACGCGGCATTCATCACTGCCTTGACCGCCGGCAGATTGGCGTGGCCGGCGTCATAGCGCTCCACCCGCTGCAGCAAGGCCGCCGCTGCGGCCAGATCACCGCGATCGGCCGCCCGCGTGGCCTGGGTCAGCAGGTCAGACAGCACTTCATCACGTCCTTCCAGCGCCTGCATCTTGTCCGGCTGCAGCGCCAGCACGCGCTGGTACAGCGGCAGGGCGGCGTCCGCCGCATCGTCCAAGCGGCCCTGCGCCTGCGCGGCCTCGGCCCGCTGCAACAGCTGCTCGATCCCGTCATGCCCGCGTACCGCGTGCTGCAGTTTGGCCGCGAGCAGATCAATCTCAGCAGAAGGTGCCTGCAGCTGCCGCGCCAACGCCAAGCTGCTCGCGGCAGCTTCGCGGTCGCCCGCCACCAACTCCCTGCGCGCCTGCGCAAGCGCCGCCTGTGCGGTCTGCACCAACGCGTTCTGCACATCGCTGCGGTCCGGGTCCAGCGCCGCGGCAGCTTCGAACAACTCGCGCGCACCGCGGCCATCGGCAGCACTCAAACGCCCCTCGCGCAGCGCCTGGCGACCGTCATCGAGCAGCTGCTGGATCTTGGTTTCCGGCCACAGCCAATCGGCCAGCGGTTGCCGGAACAACGCCAATATCAGTGCCAAGGCGGCTACGCCGATGGCTATCGAACGCCAGGCGCGCGGGCTGTTCCAGCCACGCGCCACCCACCAGCGCCCGTACAGCCGCAGCTTGTCGCCGAATGTCTCCAATCCCTGTTGGCCGCGCTGACGCCAGTTCTCCATGCGCCAAGCTTACCTATCCCAGCCTTCGCGCATCGTCTACGCCGGGCAAGGCGTCGAGTTTTCCCAGCAGGGTGGATAGCTGGCCGTAGTCACTTACCTTCAAGCGCAGCCGCAATTGCAAGCGTCCGCTCTCGCGCACATTGTCGCTGTTGATCTCCAGCACATAGGCATCTTCCTGTGCGATCAGGTTGGTGATGTCCTTCAACAGCCAGCGCCGGTCAACCGCACGCACCATCACATCCACCTCATAGCCAGTGCCGGTACGCCCCCATTCCACCGGCAGCACCCGCTCCGGATGCGCAGCCGACAAGCGCGCGAGCGACGCGCAATCCATGCGGTGCACGGTGACGCCACGGGTGCGGGTGAGATAGCCGGTGATCGGTTCGCCCGCCACCGGCTGGCAGCAACGTGCCAGCTGCACCAGCAGATTGCCCACGCCCTGTACGGTGAAATCGGACTTGCCGATGCTGCCGCGACGCGCGGTCGGCCTTGGCAGCGCCGGCGCTGCCGGTTGCGAGGCGGCTTTTTCAGCCTCCAGCAGCGCGCGGCTGACCTGGTTGGGGCCGGTGTCGCCGAGCGCAACCTGGATGTACAGATCGTCGACGCTGTCGGCGTGGAATTTGCGCGCCGCCACCATCAGGTCCGAATGCTGCAGGCCCAATCGCTTCAATTCGCGGTCCAACAGCTCGCGGCCGGCCTGCACGTTGCGGGCGCGGTCGAGCTTGTGGAACCAGTTGCGTACCTTTTCGCGCGAACGCCCGCTGGCCAGGAAGCCATTGGACAGCAGCAGCCAGTCGCGACGTGGGTCAGCCTCCTTGCCAGTCAGGATCTCGACCCGGTCGCCGCTGCGCAGACGGTAGGTCAGCGGCACGATGCGGCCGTTGATCTTGGCCCCGCGGCAGCGGTGCCCGACCATGGTGTGCACGTGGTAAGCAAAATCCAGCGGGGTGGCGCCGGCCGGCAGGTCCATCACCTCGCCTTTGGGACTCAGCGCATAGACCCGGTCCTCGATCAGCTCGGCATCCAGCGCGCCGGCCAGATCATCCGCACTGCCCGGCTCCTGCGCCTGTTCCAGCAGCTGCCGCATCCAGGTGATCTTGCGGTCGAAGGACTTCTCCGCGCCCTTGCCGCCTTCCTTGTACTTCCAGTGCGCGGCCACGCCCAGCTCAGCCTGCGCATGCATTTCATGGGTACGGATCTGCACTTCGATGGTGCGCCCTTCCGGGCCGATCACCGCGGTGTGCAGGGAGCGGTAGTCATTGGCCTTGGGGCGCGCGATGTAATCGTCGAACTCACTCGGAATCGGCGTCCACAGCGCGTGCACCACGCCCAGCGCGGCGTAGCAGGCGCCAACGTCATCGACCATCACCCGCACCGCGCGCAGATCGTACAGCTGCTCGAAGGCCAGCTGTTTTTTCTGCATTTTCCGCCAGATGCTGTAGATGTGCTTGGGCCGGCCACTGACTTCGCCGCGGATGCCCTGCTCGGCCAAGGCCGCCGACAGTTTCTTCTTCACTGCCTCCACATAGCGCTCGCGGGCGATGCGGGTTTCGTCCACCTCGCGGGCGATATGGCGGTAGGTTTCCGGCTCCAGGAAGCGGAACGCCAGATCCTCCAGCTCCCACTTCAACTGCCAGATACCCAGCCGGTTGGCCAGCGGTGCGTGGATGTCCCGGGTCAGCTGGGCCAGCGCGCGGCGCTCTTCGGCTGGCAGCTTGTCAGCCGCCCGCATGCAGGCCAGTTGCCGCGACAGCAGGATGGGCACCACCCGCAGGTCATGGATGATAGCCAGCAGGAGCCGGCGCAGGCCTTCGCTGTTGCGGCCAGCATCGCGACCGGCGTGCAGCGCCCACACCTGGTCGGCAGCCTCCTGCCCGTCCAGCAATCCGTTCACCGCCGCGGCACTTGGCCCAAGCGGCAGCTCGGCCGCGCGCGCGCGCAGCCCAGGCAGGTCGAACAGCAGGGCGGCGACGATCACACTTTCGTCCGCGGACAGCAGCGCCAGCGAATCCAGGGTATCGGCAAGTACCGGCCAGGACAGGCGCGGCGACACATCCATGTCCGCTTGCTGCCAGCAGGCCAGCAAGGCCTGGCGCAGCGGCTCGGACACGGCACGGGTTGAGGCGCGCTGCAGCAGCGCTTCCAGACCGGGGGTGGGGGAACTGTTCACAGCATTCAATTACGGACGGATGCCCCTACACTAGCGCCCACCCTCTCTGGGAACAATGTTCATGAAGCTGCCCCGCCTTGCTGTCCTGCTTGCCGCTACCGCTTTGTCGTCGTACCCATTCACCAATGCACACGCCCAGCGCGTGGTGCAGGGGGATCTGCAGCAGCAGATGTCCGCTGCCGAATTCAATGCCGCCGGCTTGAACAAACTCAGCCCCGAAGAGCTGGTCACGCTCAACAACTGGCTGCAGGGCAAGGTGGCACAGGCTGCCAGCGTTGCCGTGGAAGAGGCGCGCGAAGCAGGCCGCCAGGAAGTGATCGTCAAGAACCGCGGCTTTTTTGATTTCGGTTCCAAGGACCCCATCCAGGCAAGCTTGGAAGGTGAGTTCCGCGGCTTCGGAAAGGGCCGCCAGTACACTCTGGACAATGGCCAGGTCTGGGAACAGACCGATGAAGCCAGCGTCAGCGGCGTGCGCAAGCAAAGCCCAACAGTGCGCATCACACCTGGTCTGATGAACGTGTGGTATCTACAGATCGATGGCCTCAATACCCGTGCCAAGGTCCGGCGCACCAAGTAACTGTTCCTGCCCTGCCCTGGCCGCATCAGCCTGGGCAGGCGTTCGCCCTGTTTTTTTACCCTGTGAGCCTGCCTTCGCCATGCGCGTATTCGTTCTGACCCTGCTGTTGCTGTCACTGCCCGCCAGCGCGGCAGCACAGGTATACAAATGCAAAGGAAAGTCTGGCGAAACCGTGTATTCCGAGCATCCCTGCGATGCCCGCGCCGAGCCGATGAAGCTGCGTGAATCACCGGTTTCAGCCCCGGCGCCGCAGCAGATGACCATTGAGGGCGAGGGTGAGCCGGCACCAGCGCCGGCCGACAGCAGGGAGCTGGCAGAAGCGCGCGAGGCTGAGCGCAGCTGCATCAGCACCGCAACGGCGTCCATCTATGGCTCCTCCAATGACCGTGTCGGCACCCTGCAGCAGCAGATGGGCATGCTCAACGAACAGCTCGCTGCCGCCGAGGACGCACAACGCAGCAAGGCCTTGCGCGAACGGATGGCAACCTTCCGCCAGGCCATCAGCCGCGAACACGCCAGCGCCCATACGCAGATGAACACTGCACGTCGCGCCTGCGTCCAGCAGTACCGCCCGGGAGCAGCAGCCGTACGCTGAACGCAGCTGCGCTCAGCTGCGCAGTGCTGCCACCCGCTGCGCCAGCTTCTTGGCCGAGATGCCGGAACGGAAGCCCAGCTCCTGGGCGAACAACGACACCCGCAGCTCCTCGATATCCCAGCGCAAGGCCGCCCATTGCGGGCGCTGCGCCAGGCCTTGCCCACGCGCCTCCTGCAAGGCATCAACGAAAGGTTTTAACTCCAGCATGCGCGCCTGGTCGCGCGGCGGATCACGCTTCGCGCGTTCGGCACGCAGGATCATCGCCTTCAGATAGCGCGGGAACTGCGCCAGCGCATCGGCCGGGGTCTCGCGTAGAAACCCGGCATGCACCAAACCGGCCAACTGCGCCTGCATATCGTCCAGATTGCCGCGCGCCCAACCCATCAATGGAGACTCCAGCTGCGGCTTCAACTCACCGGTCAGACCGAGGATGCTCTCGGCCAGCTTGAGCCGCTCCATCGCTTCACCGAACAGACGCTTGCCGGCATCAGCGCAGCGTTGTTGGAAGGCTTCCGGTGTGCGTATCGCTTCCAATCCATCGGCCAACACCGCGTTTACCGCGGCATCGACCAGATCGCCACGCAGCCGTTCCTGCGACTCGATGGACGCATACAACAGGCCGGTCTTGGGTGACACCGGCAGCTGTTTGCGTGCCTGTTTGAGCTTGTCAGCCAAAGCGATCTCCAGCAGGCGGCGTACGCCCTGCGGATGCGCCAATGCGGCTTCATTCTGGTCGGCGAAGATCCGCAGCGCGGCGGCATCGCCGGTATCGACCAGCGCCGGATAGGCCGGTACCCCGGCTTCACCCGGAACCTGCTCGGGAATGGCCGTACTTGGGAAGTCACGCAGGCCTTCCGCGGCCAACGCCGCGCCTGCACGTGCGGCAAACGCGCTACCGGCGCGCTCACCGAAACGGGCCCGCAGCGCGTCCAGGTCACGCGACATGGCCAACAGCTTCATGCCGTCGTTTTCGCCGGAAGCAGCCGATTTTCCGCGTGCTGCGTTACCAGATGTCACTTCAAACAGCCGCAGATTCATGCGCAGATGCGGGTCCATTGATTCCACATCAAAGTCCGTCGCAGCAACCACCGCACCGGTAGCCTTGGACAGGAAGCGCGCCAGCTCGCCACGGATGTCGTCAGCCGAAGGCTGCGCCCAGGCTTCGGCAAACGCACGACCAAAGTCCGGCGCCGGCACATAGTTGCGGCGCATCACCTTGGGCAGGCTGCGGATCAAGGCCGAAGCCTTTTCCGCGACAAAGCCGGGCGCAAGCCACGACAGCCGCGCCGGGTCCAATGCATTGAGCAGGTGCAGCGGTACATCGAGAGTGACGCCATCCTCCTCACTGCCCGGCTCGAAGCGGTAATGCATCGCCAGCCGGGCATCGCCCAGCGGGAAATACTTCGGGTAACGATCCTGCTCACTGCCCTCGCCCGGCAACAGATCGGTAAGCGACCAATACAGGCTACGGCGTTGTTCCGGCGGCAACGCCTTCCACCAACCATCAAGCAGGTTGGCCGAATGGATATGCAACGGCACCCGATCCAGATACCAGCGCGCCTGCCAGTCCTCGTCGGCAACAATACCTGCGCGGCGTAGCTTGGCTTCCTCTTCGCGCGCCTGCTCCAGCAGCTTCATGTTGTCGGCGACAAAGCCGGCGCGGGTATTTATCTCACCGGTCACCAGCGCCTGCCGCACGAAGATGTCGTGGGCTTCGCCGGGGTTGATACGGCCGTAGTGCAACGGCTTCTTCGGTGCCAGCACCAAGCCAAACAGACTGATCTGCTCGGAGGCCAGCACCTGACCCTGGGCACGCGACCAATGTGGGTCGAAGTGCTTGCGCGCCAGCAGATGCGGCAGCTCCGCAATCACCCAGTCCGGCTCGATCGAGGCATTGGTCATGCCCCATATGCGCGCCGTATCCAGCAGCGTGGCGCTGAGCACCCACGGCGGTGGCCGCTTGGCCAGGGCCGAACCCGGGAATAGATGGAAACGACGCTGACGCGGTGCCTGGAAATCGCCCTTCTCGGTGCGATGACCGATCTGGGTTGGCAGGCCGGCCAGCACCGCGCGGTGCAGGGTCTGATAAGCCGCTATGCGCACCTTGTCCGGGATTGAGGCAGAGGCAAAACCGGGGTCAGAGTCGGGTTTCCTCCCTTTTTTCGCAGGCGCCGGAGGAGCAATGGGGAAACCCGACTCTGACCCCGGTTTTGCTCCCTCGCGGGCAAGACGTGCGGCCTTATGCTGCTCACCCCTCGTCGCCTTGCGTTTCGCCTCAACATCACCCCCAGCAGGCAACGCCGGCGGCGCCGACAACAACGCCTTGCCGAAGCTCTCATCCTCGCCCATCGCCCAGCCCAGCTCCTCGCACAGCAGGCGTAGCTGGCGGTGCAGTTCACGCCATTCGCGCATGCGCAGGAAACCGAGGAAATGGCGCCCGCACCAGTCGCGCAGCTTGGACTGGGTGAGGTCTTCGTGGGCATCGCGATACGCATTCCACAACCGCAGAATGCCGATGAATTCGGAGCGCGCGTCGGCAAACAAGGCATGTGCGTTGTCGGCCGCCTCGCGCGCTTCCGGCGGCCGCTCACGCGGGTCCTGGATACCGAGGAAGGAGGCGATCACCAGCATCTCGCGCAGGCAACCACCCTTGTGCGCGGCCACCAACATGCGTGCCAGTTTCACGTCCACCGGCAAGCGCGACATCTGCCGGCCGATGTCGGTGAGCTTGCGCTCCTCGTCGATGGCGCCAAGCTCAGCCAGCTGCTGCCAGCCGTCGGCCACCGCGCGTTCGTCCGGCGCTTCCAGGAACGGGAATTCGTCGATCTTGCCCAGACCCAACTGCAGCATGCGCAGGATCACGCCGGACAACGAGGAACGGCGGATCTCCGGATCGGTGAACTCCGGCCGACTCAGGAAATCCGCCTCCGAATACAGCCGATAGCACACACCCTCGGAGATACGCCCGCAGCGGCCTTTACGCTGGTTGGCGCTGGCCTGCGATACCGGCTCGATATGCAGGCGATCGAGTTTCTGCCGCGGGCTGTAGCGTTTGACCCGCGCATAGCCAGGATCGACCACGTATCGGATGCGCGGCACCGTCAGCGAGGTTTCGGCGACGTTGGTGGTCAGCACCACGCGTCGCTTCGGGCCGGGATTGAAAACCCGGTCCTGATCCTTGGCCGACAGCCGCGCGTACAACGGCAGCACCTCGGTCTCGCGGTATTTGCGGCGTTCCAGTGCCTGGTGGGTATCGCGGATCTCGCGCTCACCCGGCAGGAAGATCAATACATCACCGCGCGCATCGCTGCGGGTGATTTCATCGACGGCAGCAACAATGGCCGAAACCGGATCCATCGCCGATTCGCTGTCCGCTTCCACACGCTTGCCACGCGCCGGTGCGGCAGCGCTGTCCGCACTTTTGCCCATTTCTTCCAGCGGCCGGTAGCGTACCTCGACCGGATAGGTTCGGCCTTCGACATTGACCACCGGCGCGTTGTCGAAGTGGCGCGAGAAACGCTCGGTATCGATGGTGGCCGAGGTCACGATCAACTTCAGGTCCGGGCGCTTGCGCAGCAGCTGCTTCAGATAGCCCAACAGGAAGTCGATGTTGAGGCTGCGTTCGTGCGCCTCGTCGATGATCAAGGTGTCGTAACGCGACAGCCAGCGGTCCGAGGCGATCTCGGCCAGCAGGATGCCGTCGGTCATGAACTTGATACGGCTGTCTTCACCGACCTTGTCGGTGAAACGCACCTGGTAGCCGACTACCGTGCCCAGCTCGGTCTGCAGCTCCTCGGCCACCCGTGCGGCGACCGCGCGGGCGGCGATACGGCGCGGCTGGGTGCAGCCGATCATCCCAGCCTCACCGCGACCGGCGGCCAGACACAGCTTGGGCAGCTGGGTGGTCTTGCCGGAACCGGTTTCGCCAGCGATGACCACCACTTGGTTGGCCCGGATCAAGGCACTGATCTGCTCGGCCTCACGCGCGATTGGCAGGGCTTCGTCCATAGTGATGGCGATCGGCCGCGCGGCGCGCTGCTGGCGCTGCGCGTGCGAGCGCTGCAACTGCTGCTGGAACGCCTGCTCGGCCGCTGCATCCGCAGGTTTGCCCTGCCAGCGTGACAGCAGCCCCAACAGGCGCCCACGGTCACGGCTCATCGCCCCGTCAATGGCGGGGCGGGCGGCGCGCAGGCGCGCGGACAGGTCATTTTCGATAGTGCTCATCAATCGTTCAACGTCAAAACTTGAAATACAGGTATGGTGCCCAGAGCGCTATTGTGAAGCCATTCAACCCGCCAAGGAGAAAAGCGTCATGGCCAAGGCCAAGAACAGCAGCAAACCAGAAGCCGGCAAGAAGAAGCAGGCCGCAGCAGCAGCCGTCACCAAGACGGAAATCGGCAAGAAAAAACTGGCAGCGGCCGCACCCTCGGCACCTGCTGTAGATATCGGGATCAAGGACTCGGATCGCAAGAAGGTCGCCGACGGCCTTTCACACTTCCTTGCCGATTCCTACACGCTGTACCTGAAGACCCACAATTTCCATTGGAACGTCACCGGGTCGATGTTCAACTCGCTGCACAACATGTTCATGGACCAGTACACCGAACAGTGGAACGCCCTGGACGAGATCGCCGAGCGCATCCGCGCGCTGGGCTTCAACGCGCCGGGTTCGTACCGCGAGTTCGCTGCACTGACCTCGATTGCCGAGGAGCCGGGCCTGAATGACAGCGCCGATTGGCGCGAGATGGTGCGCCAGCTGGTGGTCGGCAATGAAGCGGTCTGCCGTACCGCGCGCAAGGTACTGGACCAGGCCGATGACGCCGACGACGCGCCCAGCGAGGACCTGCTGACCCAGCGCCTGCAGATCCATGAAAAGTATGCGTGGATGCTGCGATCCCTATTGCAGTAAAGGGTTCGGCGCAGTACCTGTAGTGCCGAGCCATGCTCGGCAGGGGCTTTGTCGGCAAGGCCTCAGCCGAGCATGGCTCGGCTCTACAGGGATTTATCGGTAAAGCTCCTGCCGAGCATGGCTCGGCACTACGGGGCTTGGCCGCAATCCTGAAATGGCCCCGGCGGCGGGGCTGACGCTGTATCGGTCATTCAGCGTGGGCCGCCAGCGGGTAAACTAGCGCAATGCCCCAGAGTCCCGCGCAACAACTGCTTTCCAGCGTTTTCGGTTACGACAGTTTCCGCGGCGATCAGCAGGCCATCGTCGAGCACGTTGCCAGTGGCAACGATGCCTTGGTATTGATGCCGACCGGCGGCGGCAAATCTCTTTGCTATCAGATCCCGGCGCTGCTGCGTGAGGGCTGCGGCATCGTCATCTCGCCGCTGATCGCCTTGATGCAGGACCAGGTGGAGGCGCTGCACCAGGTCGGTGTCCGCGCCGAGTTCCTCAATTCCACGTTGGACGCAGAAACCGCCGCACGGGTCGAGCGCGAGCTGCTGGCCGGCGAGCTGAAGCTGCTCTACGTCGCCCCCGAGCGCCTGCTGACCGGGCGCTTCCTGTCGCTGCTGAGCCGCGCACACATCTCGCTGTTCGCCATCGATGAGGCCCATTGCGTCTCGCAATGGGGGCACGACTTCCGCCCCGAATACCGCCAGCTGACGGTCCTGCATGAGCGCTGGCCGGAGGTGCCACGGATCGCCCTGACCGCCACCGCCGATCCGCCTACCCAGCGTGAAATCGCCGAGCGTCTGGCGCTGTCCACGGCCCAGCATTTTGTCAGTTCCTTCGACCGCCCCAACATCCGTTACACGGTGGTGCAGAAGGACAACGCCAAGCGCCAGCTGCTGGGCTTCCTGCGCAACCATCGCGATGAGGCCGGCATTGTCTATTGCATGTCACGGCGCAAGGTCGAGGAGACCGCACAGTTCCTGTGTGGCGAAGGCATGCAGGCATTGCCCTATCACGCCGGCATGCCGGCCGAGGTACGTGCCGCCAACCAGCGCCGTTTCCTGCGCGAGGACGGCATCGTGATGTGCGCCACCATTGCCTTCGGCATGGGCATCGATAAACCGGACGTGCGCTTTGTCGCGCATACCGACCTGCCCAAATCGATGGAAGGCTATTATCAGGAAACCGGCCGCGCCGGCCGCGATGGCGAGGCTGCCGAAGCCTGGCTGTGCTACGGGCTGGGCGACGTGGTGCTGCTCAAGCAGATGATCGAGCAGTCCGAGGCCGGCGAGGAGCGCAAGCAGCTCGAGCGCTCCAAGCTCGACCATCTGCTCGGCTATTGCGAATCCATGCAATGCCGCCGTCAGGTGCTGCTGGCCGGCTTCGGCGAAACCTATCCCAAGCCCTGCGGCAACTGCGACAACTGCCTCACCCCGCCCGCCGCCTGGGACGCGACCATTCCGGCGCAGAAGGCGCTGAGCTGCGTGTATCGCAGCGGCCAGCGTTTTGGCGTCGGCCACCTGATCGACATCCTGCGCGGCAGCGACAACGAACGCATCCGCCAACTCGGCCACGAAAAACTCAGCACCTACGCCATCGGCAATGATCTGGATGCGCGCGCCTGGCGGGGCGTGTTCCGCCAGCTGGTCGCCGCCAGCCTGCTGGAAGTGGATCCGGAAAGCCACGGCGGCCTGCGCCTGACCGATGCCAGCCGCGATGTACTCACTGGCCGCCGGCAGATGATGATGCGCCGCGACGCTGCTCCAACCCGCGAGCGCGAGCGCGGCGGCCCGCGCACCGGTCTGCCGGTGCAGGCTGGCGATCTGTCGCTGTTCCAGGCGCTGCGCGGGCTGCGTGCGGAACTGGCACGCGAACAGAACGTGCCGGCATTCGTGATCTTCCACGACAGCACCCTGCGCAACATCGCCGAGCAGCGCCCAACCAGCGTCGATGCACTCGGCAAGGTAGGCGGTATTGGCGGCAGCAAGCTGGCCCGTTATGGCCAGCGACTGGTCGAGATCGTGCGCGAGCAGGGCTGACCAGCGGCACCGAGCTGCCCTGCCTTTGCAGCTGCGGCTAAGGTCCGCTTAGATTCTGCTCGGCCAGCAGCAGCAGCCCGTCCAGCTTGCGTCGATCCGGCGAACCGGCAACCTGCAGCCGCCCTATCAGCAGCAGCACGCGCTGCAGCTCTTCCTTGGCCTGACGCGCATGCCCCACCTGCAGCAGGGATTCGGCCAGCGCCAGACTCGTCTCGACAACAGCAGCGCTGTCTTTGCCCTGCTTGCTGCCGGCAAACTCCACCGCAGTCCTGCGCAAAGCCAGCGCTTGCTCGCCCTCGCCCTGCCGCACCGCCAGATCGGCGCGGATGCCCAGCATCCGCAGCTGCAGTTCCTCTGCTATTGGTGAGTCCATTCGATCGAGCATTTGTCGCGCCTGTGCCAGCTTCCCGCTGCGCACATGCCAGTCAATCCAGTTCAAATGGGCCTGCACGCGGCCGGGCGCATCGGCCGGCAAGCTCTGGCTCAAGCCCTTGTCAGCGTGTTCCAGCATCACCCCAGCCTCGCCCATCCGCCCATCGCGCATCAGCAGGCGCGCCAACTCACTTTCGGCACGCAGGCTGGTAGGCGAGTCCTCCCCCAATTTCTGCTTGCGGATCAACCATGACTGCCGATACAACGCTTCGCCCGCCGCCAGCTCGCCGCGCAGCACTTTCAACGAACCGTAATTGAACAGGCCCATCGAGTACTCGACAGACTCTTCCCCATCCAGGCGTGCACTCAAGGCATTCCGCTTCTGGTAATGCAGCTCCGCCGCCGCGTAGTCACCGGAATCCCGGTACAGGTCCGCGAGACCGTCGTACTGCATCCGGACAAAGCTGCTCTCCGCACCGTACAGCTCCAGCGCATACTGCATACCTGTTTTCAGCAGCGGTAACGCCTGTTCGTACTTGCCTTGCTCGCGGAGTATCTGCGCCAACCGCGTTTCGGCAGCCAACGCCAGACTGGTACGACGGCCATGCAGGTTTTCCAGCATCCGCCGGAACTCCTGTTCTGCCGATGGCTGCCGTCCCCAGCGCAGGTACATCAGGCCCATGTTGTACGACAACTCACTTGTCTCGGCGCTGACGTCTACATCCTTCACATCCTGATACAGCGACGTCGCCCTATTGAAGGCGGCTTCACCCAGATCAAAATGCTGCTGATTCACCAAGGCCAGCCCCTTGGCGCTGTACAGGCGCGCCTGCACCAACGCTGGCGCCTTGCCTCCAATCAGATCCAGGCCCTGCGCCGCCAACTGTCGTCCCTGCTCACCATCACCATCAAGTGTCTTCTGCACGGACAGATCCGCCAGCACATTGGCAGCATCCAGCGGCCGCGCGACGCGCGGATCCATGAAGCCCGCATACGCTTGTTGCAGCAGTGTGTCGGCTTGGTGCGAGGCGCCAGCGTTCTGATAGGCAACACCCAGCACCGCGCGCATTCGTGCCAACTGCGCTGGGGCATCAGCCAGGTCACGCGCGACCTGCAACGTGGCCTTGTCCAGCAGTTGCCGCGAACTCAATTCCTCGGCACCGCGTTCGGTGCGTAGGAACGGATCAGCGGTTTCAAACATGCCCACCATGAAGTTGCTGATTTGTTGCGCCACAACCGCTTCTTCCTGCGCCTGCCGCCGGGTCTCCCACAAACCGAACACGAACACCGCAAGCAGCGCACTCACACCGACACCGATCGCCGTGCCCTGCCAGTTCCGACGCAGTGCTTTCCCGAGGTGGTACAAGCGGCCACCGTTGCGCGCAAGTACCGGCTGCATCTCCTGATAGCGGCGCAGGTCAGCCATCAAGGCTTCAACCGAGCGATAACGCAGGGCGATGTCAGTGGCGCAGGCACGTGCGACGATGGCATCCAGATCGCCACGCAGGCGCCGCCGCCAGGACAGGTCAGCCGGTGTATTGGCACTGGGCGCGATCAATGCCTCACCGGTGTTCTGCGCCTCGCGCATCGATGGTTGGGTGGACAGCAACTCCAGCAACATCACGCCAAGACTGTAGACATCGCTGGCCGCACCGACGGTATGCCCAGCGATCAACTCCGGGCTGGCATAGCCCGGGGTGCAGTAGCCGGAGTCGCGTTTGTCACGCGCCTCGTTGAGCAGTCGCGCCAGACCAAAGTCCAACAGCACCGGCTGGCCATTGGCCTGCACCAGCACGTTGGGAGGTTTGAGATCGCAATGCAGCACCAGCTGTTCGTGCGCAGACTGCACGATGCTGCAGATTTCCAGGAACAGCGTAAGTCGTTGCTGCAGGCCCAAGGCCTGCTCGGAGCACCAACAATCCAGCGGCACACCGTCGATGTACTCCATCACCAGGTAGGGATGCCCATCCGGCGTAGTGCCGCCATCGTAAAGGCGCGCAACATTGGGCAACTGCAGGCCAGCCAGCACCTGCCGCTCGGCGCCAAGCAGCTCCACCTCAGTGGCGCCCGGCATGCCATGCAACAGCTTGATGGCAACCGTACGCTGGTAAAGACCGTCTGCGCGCTCAGCCTTGAACACCGTGCCCATGCCGCCATGCGCGATGCGCTCGGTCAGCCGCCATGGTCCTAGCCGCTCGCCTACACCCAGTTCCGGCGCCAAAGCACGCGCCAGTGCAGTGTCCAGACGATTGCTGACCCGGCTAAGACCTACTGTCTGCGAGCGCAGCAGCTGCAGCACTTCATCGCGGACAGCCGGATCGTCGCTGCCCGCCGCGAGTGCTTGCTGCCATTGCTCGCGCGGCAGCTCGCAGATGGCGTCAAACAGTTCACGAACCTGCCGCCAACGCTCGCTCCCCATTACCGCATCCCCGTCATCGCAGCTCAGCGCAGCTGCCGGTTCAACCAGGCCCGCGCAAAGCGCAGGTCGCGGTCAACCGTGGGCGCGGACACATCCAGCACCAGCGCGATCTCATCGCGGCTCATACCGCCGAAGTAGGTCAATTCAATGGTGCTCGCCGCGCGCGGCTCAAGTTCGGCCAGTTGATTCAATGCCTGGTGCAGGGCCAATACGTCGTAACCGATAGCCGCATCGTCCGGCACCTGATCAGCGTGGGACAGCGTCAACTGCTCGGCATTGCCACCGCGCTTGTCAGCCCCGCGCGCGCGCATATGATCGACCAGCACCGAGCGCATCTTCAGCGCGGCGATAGCAATGAAGTGGGCACGGTCCTTGTAGTCCGCATCGGTGCCTAGCAGGCGCATCAACGATTCGTTGACCAGCGCGGCCGGCTGCAGGGTGCCGCTGGTCTGCTGCGACAAGCGGTTGCGGGCAATCAGCATCAAATCCGAGTACAAGGCTTCAAACAGATGCTCGCGCGCATCCATGTCGCCTTGTTGCCAGCGGTGCAGTAATAGCGTGATCTGCTTGCTCAACCCTGTCCCCAATGTCTGGATGCCGGCAACGGCAACCAACGGTGCGCTGGCCATATTAGGACCAGTGCCCATCAGATCCAACCACGATGCCTGCAACTGTTCGTTCGGGAGACAGCTGGGGCACCGCTTTTGCAGTCGCTCACGCCATCGACAAACCGCCAGAAACAGCGATAGCGGTCACAACCCAGTCGCTGCATGGATCAAACCGAGATTCGCCGGCCCAACGCTCCGAGCCCGCAGCTGCCGCCCCGCCTCGACCAACGCAGGGCAACCTGAGGACACAGGACTGATGGCCGTTGACATCATTTCCACAGCGTTGGACTCTGCGCCACTTCGCGCCCGGAGCGCTTGATCGGCGGATTCTATGCAGCAGGGAGTAATGCAGGGCATGTGGGGAAGGAACGTTTTGATCGGCACGGTGTTGTCAGCGGGGATGCTGGCAGCCGCGGCACAGGCACAGGTCTTTGATCCAGGCGCACACAAGGGGCCACAGCAAGGCACGCAGAACGAAGTCGCGGTGCTCGGCACCATGCATCTGGCCAGTTTGCCGGCAAACTTTGACCCAGCGCCGCTCGATTCGTTGATCGACCGGCTGGCAACGTGGCGGCCGCAGGCGATCGCCGTCGAATCAGTTTCAGGACAGCAGTGCGACATGCTGCGCCGCTACCCTGGCCGCTACAGATTGACGGTGAACGATTACTGCCCCGACCTGTCGGCAGCGGCGAAGGCAACCGGACTGGACGTACCGGCAGCGAATGCGGCAGCGGAAGCGCTGCTGGCAAGCTGGCCAGCACAACCGAGCGCGGCCCAGCGCCGCGAACTTGCCGCCAAGCTCCTCGCCGCGGGCGAACATGATTCGGCACTGGTCCAATGGCTGTACCTGCCTGCACCGGAGCGGCATGCAGAGGGCGGCTTGAACCAGGAGCTGGTGGACGCACTGGAAGTCATGCGTAGTAGTCGCAATGAAAACACGCTGATCGCCGCGAAACTGGCGGTACGGCTGGGACACCAACGGCTCTGGCCAACCGACGACCACAGCGCCGATCGGTACGGCCCCAACCCCAAGGCCTATGTAGCGGCGATCCGGAAGGCATGGGACAACCCGGCATCCAAGCAACGCAGCGCGCAGTACAGCGGACTGGACGCACAGCTCGACACACCGGAAAAAGTGCTGGCGATGTACCGCCGTGACAACGGCGCAGACGTCGCTCCGGCCGCCTTCGCAAGTGACTACGGTGCCGCGCTGGAAGAGCCCTCTCCGGAAGGCTACGGGCGCATGTATGTAACGTCCTGGGAGACCCGCAACCTGCGCATGGCCGCCAACATCCGCGACCTGATGGGGCCAAGCCCAGGTATGCGCACCCTGGTGCTGGTTGGCGCCTCGCACAAGGCGTATCTGGATGCGTACCTCGAGCAGATGCACGATGTGCGCGTCGTCGACGTCCAGCAGACCTTGCTGAAGTAACACACCAAGGCCGCGGCGAAAGCCGCGGCCTTGCCTGCGCCTCCGTCGCCCGAGTATGCGCAGCGCACCCCAGGGCTTCTCCCACGCCATCAAGATCACAGAACTCGCGCCTACCGGGTGCGCTGCGCTTAACAGGGCACGCTCGACCTGCCAGTTCAGGCCGCTTGCGGAGCAGTCGGCATTCTGCGGGCAACAAAAAAGGCTTCGGATCGCTCCGAAGCCTTTGCAATGCTGGTGGGCCGTGATGGATTCGAACCATCGACCAAAAGATTAAAAGTCTTCTGCTCTACCAACTGAGCTAACGGCCCAAACAAAGACCCGGCCGCAGCCGGGGTGCGTATTCTAACGCAATAAACGCAAAAACAACATCATGCGTAATGAGTCGGATCAACCATCCCGGCGGCAGTGAAGCCATCGGCGCGCAGCTGGCAAGCATCGCAGTGGCCGCAGGCCTTGCCGTCCATATCGGCCTGGTAACAGGACACCGTCAGACCGAAGTCCACGCCCAGGCGCTGTCCTTCCAGTGCGATCTGTGCCTTGCTCAGGTACTGCAATGGCGCGTGCACGCGGATACCTGCACCTTCCACGCCGGCCTTGGTAGCCAGGTTGGCCAGGGCCTGGAAGGCGGCGATGAATTCCGGTCGGCAGTCCGGGTAGCCGGAGTAATCCACCGCATTGACGCCGCAGAAGATGTCATTGGCACCCAGCACTTCGGCCCAGCCCAGCGCCAGTGACAGCATGATGGTGTTGCGGGCCGGCACATAGGTGACCGGAATACCTTCACCTTCGCCCGCCTCGGGCACGTTGATGTCATCGGTCAGGGCCGAGCCGCCGATGCTGCGCAGGTCGACCGCGACCACTTTGTGCCCGGCCACGCCGAGCGCTGCGGCCACGCGTGCGGCAGCCTCCAACTCGGAGGTGTGGCGTTGGCCGTAGCGCACGCTCATGGCGTGTACTTCGAAGCCCTGTTCCTGGGCGATGGCGACGACGGCGGCTGAGTCCATGCCGCCGGAAAGAAGCACGACTGCTTTCTTCTTCATGGTGTTGATCCGGTTGGGGGAGGAAAGCCAGCACGCTGTCCCGCGCCGGGGTAAACAATTGACGGGTGCAACGCCGGCTCAATAGCCCGGGGCGTCGTCCCACAACAACTTGTGCAATTGCATCTGGAAGCGCACCGGCAGGCGATCGGCAACGATCCAGTCGGCCAGTTCTCGCGGGCTGACCTGCGACTTGCTCGGTGAGAACAACACCATGCAGCGCTCCGGCAAGCGGTGCTCGCTGAGCATGGATTTGGCCCACTCGTAATCACCACGGCTGCAGATCACGAACTTCAGCTGGTCACGGGCGGTAAGCAGCGGAATGTTCTCCAGCCGATTGCGCGCCATCTCCGCCGAATCCGGCGTCTTCAGGTCAACCACCCGCGATACGCGCGGATCGACCTCGGCGATGTCCAGTGCGCCGGAGGTCTCCAACGACACGTCCAGACCGGCCTCGCAGAGCTTGTGCAGCAGGATCAGGCAGCGCTTCTGCGCCAGCGGCTCACCGCCGGTGACGCAGACGTGGCGCACGCCCTGCTTCAACACTTCGGCGACGATATCGTCGATATCCCACCAGTCGCCGCCGTGGAATGCGTAGGCGGTATCGCAGTACTGGCAACGCAGCGGGCAGCCGGTCAGGCGCACGAACACGGTCGGCCAGCCGACGCTATCGGCCTCGCCTTGCAGGGACAGGAAAATTTCGGTGATCTTCAGTCGCGGCAACGGCGACTGCACGATCTCGCTGGGAACAGCGGCGCTGGGAGAGTTCATAGTCATCAGCCGCACCATCGGTGCGGCACCACATCAACGCAGTTGCTGGCCGAGCCGGATCGACTGCAGTCGGTCCTGGGCGGTACGGGCCGCATCACTGCCGGGAAAACGGGAAATTACCTGTTCCAGGGTTTGCTGTGCCTGGGCGTTGTTGCCTTCACCAAACTGCGACAGGCCAAGCTTCAGCAAACCGCCGGCGGCCTTGTCGTGGGTGGGATAGCGGGCAACCAGATCGCTGAACTGTGCCTCGGCCATCTTGAAATTACGCGTTGCGTAAAAGCTCTCACCCAGCCAATACAAGGCATTGGGGGTGTAAGCGGCATTCGGATACAACTCAAGGAAGCTCTGGAACAACTGCGCCGAGTCGGCATAGTTGCCAGCCTTCAACGCATCGAACGCGACATTGTAGGCAGCACGCTCATCACCGGCCGAAGCCAGCGTACCGGCGTCGCCACGTACCGTCGGCGGACGTTCGGCAGCAGCCGCTGTCGGCTTTGTGGCCGCAGCGGCGGGCGTCACCGCGCCAGTGGCAGGAGCCACCGGAGCACCAGCACCGCCTTCAAGGCGATTGAGGCGACCGTCCAGGTCCAGATACTGATCGCGATTGCGCTGTTTCAGCTGTTCGTTTTCGTGCTGAAGCTGCTCGATCGTGCCCTGCAACGCCTGCATTTCAGTACGCAGCTGCTGCAGTTGATTGAGCATGTCGGTATTGGCCTGGCTGTTGTTGACCTGCGTTTCCAACACGCCAACACGGTCCGCCAGACTTGCACGCTGTGCATACGCGGGCGCGGCAGCCACCAGGGCTGCTGCGACCACGAGCATCAGTTTGAGGCTGATGCGCATCGATTACTGCGCGGTGTAGACGATTTCGACGCGACGGTTCTGCGACCAGCAGGACTCGTTCGAATCGGTGCACACCGGACGCTCTTCGCCGTAGGACACGACGGTCAGCTGCGAAGCCGAACCACCGTTGGCCTGCAGAGCCGAGTTCACGCCGTTACCACGACGCTCGCCCAGGGCCTGGTTGTAAGCGCGGCTGCCGCGTTCGTCGGTGTTGCCCTGCAGGGTGATGCGCGAGGACGGACGGTCACGCAGGTACTTGGCGTGGCAAGCCATGATGGCCTGGAATTCCGGCTTGACCGAATCCTGGTCCAGATCGAAGTAGACAACGCGCTGACGCAGGCAGGCGTCGGTATCCAGATCGCCCGGGCCGTACAGGCCAGAGGTCGACGGAGCGGTCGGCTGGGTGGTCGAACCGGTATCAACCGGCGGCTGTGCCGGCTGTTCCTTGACCTTCTTCGAGCAGCCAGCGAGCGCGGCTACCGACAGCAGCGAAACGAGCAAAACACGAGTTGACTTGTTCATGGCTATACCTAGTGGCTCCTGGCCAAAGTTGGGATTAATGCCTGCAGAGATTAACATTTTATCAACGCGCGGTGCGGTACGGGCCCCAAGCCGGTTCGCGCACATCGCCATCGGCCAGCACCAGACGCTGACGCACCCGTCCATCGGCCGACACTTCATACAACACACCACGCCCACCTTCACGAGCGGCGTACAGGATCATGCTCGCATTGGGCGCAAAACTCGGCGATTCGTCCAGCGAACCCGGCGACAGCGTGCTCCAGCGCGCCGCCCCCAGGCTGCTGTCCATCATCGCGATCTTGTAGCTGCTGCCAGCCCCTTGGGCAACGGCGATCTTCTTGCCGTCGAAGGATACGCTGGCCTTGGCGTTGTAGTTGCCTTGGAAGGTCACCCGGCTGGCGCTGCCGCCGCTGGACGGGACCTGGTAGATCTGCGGGCGACCGCCGCGATCGGAGGTGAAGTAGACCGAGCTGCCGTCGGCTGCCCAGGTCGGCTCGGTATCGATGCCGAAGTGGTTGGTCAGCTGGGTCAGCTGCTTGCTGCCCAGGTCCATCACGTAGATCTCCGGGTTGCCGCTGCGCGACAACGCCAGCGCCAGGCGGCGGCCATCCGGCGAGAACGACGGTGCGCTGTTGATGCCACGGAAGCTGGTCAACAGCTCACGGCCTCCAGTGGCGATGTCCTGCACATAGATGGAGGAGTTGCCGCGCTCGAAGCTGACATAGGCCAGCTTGCGGCCGTCCGGGCTCCAGCTCGGCGACAGCAGCGGCTCGGCCGAGCGCACGATGGTCTGCGGGCTGTAACCGTCGGAATCGGCCACCATCAGCGCGTAGCGCATGTTGGCGCCGCTGCCGCTGGCGGTGATGTAGGCGATGCGGGTCCAGAAGGCACCACGCACGCCGGTGATCTTTTCGTAGATCGCATCGGCCATCTGGTGGGCGACGTCGCGCATGGCGCTGGAACGTGCAGTCATTGCCAGGCCGAGCATGCGCTCACCCTTGGCCACGTCGAACAGTTCGTACTCCACGCGGTAGGCGCCGGCACCGGCGTCCTGCACCCGGCCCACCACCAGGTAATCCTGCTTCAGCGCGCGCCAGGTCGGGTATTGCACCTCGCTGCCACGGCTCGGGCGCTCGGCGATCTGCGCTTCGGGCAGGTTGCGGAACTGGCCGGAACGGTCCAGGTCGGCACGGACCACGGCGGCCACGTCGGTCTGCGGCGCACCGGCCGAGCCTTGATAGGCCATCGGCACAACGGTGATCGGGGTTGCCGATGCGTTGCCACCAATGATGTCGATTTCCAGTCCCTTCTGCTGCGCCATCGCCGCAAGCGGCAACAACAGGGCAGTGAGGGCAAGCAGCCAGCGTGGCATTTTCTTCATGGGGCGCTCAACAGTACGGGCGAAGATAAAAAGGGATAGCAGCAGCAAGATGAATACTTTCGCAATCATGAACGAACTATTGCGTGAAATTTCCTCATCCGCCGTAAAACCACCCCGGTTAAAAGGTTTCCATTGAAAATAAAACACCGGAAGGAACCCGGTTGCTCAGCGATCCTGCGCCTCGAAGTTGAAGTTCAAGTTGCGCTGGAACACCGTTTCATAGCCGCGATAAGGCAGCGGCTGGGCACGCAGCACTGCGGCCTCCACTGAGCGCTTGCCAGCCTCGTCATACGGGCAACCGGGCGCGAATTCGACACTGACCACTTCACCGCCGGGCAACTGACGGATGGTCAACCGGCAACGCTGGCCGCGCGGAATCGAGTCTGGACGTATCCACTGATTGAGCACGGCCTGCTGGATCGCGGCAGCATACTTGGCAGTCAGGTCATTGCTGGTACCGCCCTGCCCCGGCGACGGCGTGCTCGGCCCACTGTTGCCACTGCTGGTCGATGCAGCCTGCGCGCGGGCACGGGCATCGGCCACCTGGCGCAGACGCTGCTCGGCCAGCTTGGCCTCGCGCTCGGCCTGCTCACGCTTGCGGCGGATCTCGGCAATTTTCTGCTGGCGCTCCTGCTCGGCCTGGTTTTCATTGGCCTGGCGCTGCTGGTCGGCGATCTTCTTGCGATCCGCCTCTTCCTGCTGCTTGGCCAGGCGAAGTTTCTGCTCGGCCTCTTCCACGCGCTTGCGCTCGGTCAGGTCGATCTGTTCCTGGCGACGCTTGGCTTCCTGCTCCTGCTTGGCCTTCTCCTGCGAGATGGCCAAAGCGCTCACCCGCTCCTGGTCCACCGTATCCGGCTGGGCGATGCGCTCCTGGGCGTTGTGCTGCTGCGGGGTGGGCGCGTCCTGCGGCTTGGGCTCGGGGATAGGCTGCGGCGGCGGCACGGTATCTTCCGGCACCGGCTCGGGCTGCGCCTCTTCCACCGGTTCGGGCAGATCAGGCAGTTTTTCCGAGGCACGCAGCGCCTGCCGCGCGGCCGAAGCCTCGGCGGCGGACAGCTGCATGTTGGCCTCAAGCGCCGGGTCACCAGCGGCAGCTTCGGTGCTACGCGCGGGCGACCACACCCAAGCGATGATGAAAATCGCCGCTACCAACAGGTGTACCAGCAAGGCCAATACGACCGGCAGGCCCCACTCGTTGCGCTTGTCGTGCGGCGGTGGCAGTGCGTCAGCGTGCATCGGTCGCCAGACCCACCTTTTCGATCTTCGCGGCCTTGATCACGTCCATGGCGTCCATGACCTTTTCATAGGCCACGCTCTTGTCGGCGGCCACGATCACGCGAAGTTCCTTGTCCTGCGAGGCCAAGGCGCTCAGCTGCGCCTGCAGCGCGGCAGCGTCCATGGCTTGCGGGTCCTTGGCTTCGGGCAGCTTCAGGCTCATCTGGCCGTCGGCACGTACCGAGACCACGATCGGGTCCTGCTTGCTCTCCAGCGCCTTGGCGGTGGAACTGGGCAGGTCGACCTCAAAACTGAGGGTCAGCAGCGGCGCGGTCACCATGAAGATGATCAGCAGCACGAGCATCACGTCGATGTACGGCACGACGTTGATCTCGGACTTGAGTTTGCGGCGCTTGCGGCGGGGTATGGCGGCGGTCATAGATGGGCTCCTGCGGTCAGAGGAAGGCGCTGGCGCACTTACTCGTCGCTACCGCTCTGCTGGCGCTGCAGGATGGAGCTGAACTCTTCGGCGAAGGTTTCATAGCGCACCGACAGCCGCTCAACGCGGGTGGTGAAGCGGTTGTAAGCCCACACCGCCGGAATCGCCACGAACAGACCAATCGCGGTAGCGAACAGGGCTTCGGAAATACCCGGTGCGACCGAGGCGATACCGGCCTGCTCACCGCTGCTGATCATGTCGTGCATGGTCACCATGATGCCGAACACGGTGCCGACCAGGCCCACATACGGGGCGGTGGAACCGATATTGGCCAGCAATTCCAGATTGCGCTCCAGCCCGTCGACTTCACGGGCATAGGTGGTGCGCATGGCGCGCTGCGCGCCTTCCAGCTGGGTGCGGCCATCAAAGGCGCGACGGCCCTGCAGGCGCGAATACTCGCGGAAGCCAGCCTCGAAGATGGCTTCCAGACCATCAACCTGACGGTTGCGGTCAGTGGCCGAGGAATACAGCTTGCCGAGGTCGGCGCCGGACCAGAAGCGGTTTTCGAAGTCGCTGGCCTCGTTGTCGGCGGCCTTGAACACACGCGCCTTGCGGAAAATGATCACCCAGCTGATGAACGAGCCGGCCAACAGCAGCAGCACGATCAGCTTGACCGGGATACTGGCCTTGATCATCAGGTCCAGGTAGTTGATGCCGCCGCCATGGCTGGCCTGCGCTACGGTCTGCGCGGCGGCGGCGCTGACGTCGGCCGGCAGGACCTCGGTCACGGTGGCCTGCAGGGCCAGAAGCAAAGCGATCATCCGATCTTCCTCAGTGTTGCTTAAGCGGGTTGTGTTTGAAGGGGTTTCAGTACTGCGTAAAGCGTGTCATCGAGCGCCTGCGGACGGAAGTCGCGGGCACCAACGGCGGCAAGGCGGACCTGCGCTGTCGCCAGCACCTGGTCATCGCGCATCACCGCCTGCGCCATCAGCAGGCTGGCTCGCCGGCATTGCAGCAGTTCCACCGTGGTGGTCAGCGCATCGTCCAGCTTGGCCGGCTTCAGGAAATCCAGGTTCATGGCACGGACCACGAATACCTGGCCGTCACCGCAACGCATGGTTTCCTGTCCGTAGCCCAGGGCGCGCATCCATTCGGTCCTTGCCCTCTCCATGAAGGCCACGTAGCGGGCGTGGTACACCACGCCGCCAGCGTCGGTATCTTCCCAGTAAATGCGTGTCGGCCAACTGAACCGAGACTCATTCGTCATCGCGTTGCTCCGCGAACAGGTCGACCGGCGCCGGTGCGGCCTTGGGTTTGAGGCCCAGATGGCGGTAGGCCTTGTTGGTGGCCATGCGCCCGCGAGCGGTGCGCACCAGGAAGCCCTGCTGGATCAGGAACGGCTCGACCACGTCTTCCAGGGTGCCGCGCTCCTCGGAGAGGGCTGCCGCCATCGATTCGACCCCGACCGGGCCGCCATCGAAATACTCCACCAGGGTGCGCAGCATGCGCCGGTCCAGCTCGTCGAAGCCTTCCGGGTCGACCTTGAGCATCTGCATCGCGGCCTGCGCCACAGCCTGGTCGATATGCCCGGCGGCCTTGACCTGGGCGTAATCGCGCACGCGCCGCAGCAAGCGATTGGCGATACGCGGGGTGCCGCGCGAACGGCGCGCGATCTCGCCAGCGCCTTCGGCACTGCAATCGATGCCGAGGATGGCCGCCGAACGCCGCACGATGCGGGTCAGTTCCTCGGCCGAATAGAACTCCAGCCGCTGCACGATGCCGAAACGGTCGCGCAGGGGGGCAGTCAGCAGGCCGGCGCGGGTGGTTGCACCAATCAGGGTGAACGGCGGCAGATCAAGCTTGATCGAGCGTGCGGCCGGGCCGTCACCGATCATGATGTCGATCTGGAAATCTTCCATCGCCGGGTACAGCACTTCCTCGACCACCGGCGAAAGACGATGGATTTCGTCGATGAACAACACGTCATGCGGCTGCAGATTGGTCAGCAGCGCGGCCAGATCACCGGCTTTTTCGATCACCGGGCCGGAGGTGACGCGCAGCGCTACGCCCAGCTCGTTGGCGATCACATGGCTCAGCGTGGTCTTGCCCAGCCCCGGCGGGCCGAAGATCAGCACATGATCCAGCGCCTCGCGACGTGCCTTGGCGGCCTGGATATAGATATCCATCTGCTCGCGCACCGGTGCCTGGCCGAGGTAATCGGCCAGGGTGCGCGGGCGGATGCTGGCGTCAGCGGCGTCATCCTCGCGGGTGGCGCCGGCGCCGATGATGCGGTCGTCAGTCATTTCGCAATTATGCGCCAAGCACGTCGCATCCGATCAGATTTCCACCTGCGCGCCCAATTCCACCAACCGGTTGCCCGGTATGCGGAAGAAGCCGGTAGCAGGCGCTGCATTGCGGTGCATGAAGGCGAACAGTTTGTCGCGCCAGATCGGCATGCCACGGTTGGCGCTGGCCACGATGGTCTCGCGGCTGGCGAAGAAAGTGGTATCCATCGGGTCGAAATAGATGCCGCCATGGTCGCAGGAGCGCATCAGCGCCAATGGAATATCCGGGGTCTCCATGAAGCCATAGCGCACGTAGACGCGGTAGAACTCGTCGCCCACCGAATCGATGCGCAGCCGCTGGCCCTCGGCCGCGTATGGCATCGGCAGGGTTTCCACGTGCAGGAACACATTGCGCTCGTGCAGCACCTTGTTGTGCTTGAGGTTGTGCATCAGCGCATGCGGGACCACGGTCGGGTCGGCGGTCAGGAACACCGCCGTGCCCGGCACCCGCACTGGCGGTGCCAGCATCAAGCCCGGCAAGAACGTGTCCAGACGGATACCGTCCTTGCGGATCTCGTCACGCAGCAGCTCGCGGCCACGCCGCCAGGTGCGCATCATCGTGAACAGCACCAGGCCCAGCACCAACGGGAACCAGGCGCCCTGCAGCAGCTTGGCGCCATTGGCGATCACGAAGCCCAGGTCGATGAAGAGGAAAACCACACACAAGGCGACGATGGCGTGGCGCGCACGCGGCCACAGCACCCGCGCTACGAGCGCCAGCAACATGGTGTCGATCAGCATCGTGCCCGACACCGAGATGCCGTAAGCCACGGCCAGGTTGCTGGAACTGCGGAACGCCAACACCAGCCCGAACACCATCACCGCCAGGCCCCAGTTGATGCCGGGGATATAGATCTGGCCGATGGTGTCGTGCGAGGTATGCAGGATGCGCATGCGCGGGATGTAACCCAACTGCATGGCCTGCCGCGATACCGAGAACGCACCGGTGATCACCGACTGACTGGCGATCACTGCCGCCATTGTTGCCAGCAGGATCATCGGAATCAGCGCCCATTCCGGCACCGCCTCGAAGAACGGATTGGCCACCGCGTCCGGGCGCTGCAACACCAGGGCACCCTGCCCCAGATAGTTGAGCACCAGACACGGCAATACGAAGAAATACCAGGCATGGCGGATCGGTGGCGCACCGAAATGGCCCATATCCGCATACAACGCCTCGCCACCGGTCACCGCCAGAACCACCGCACCGAGGATGAAGACGCCGTGCCAGCCATGCTCCATGAAGAAGCGTGCCGCCCACATCGGGTTGAAGGCCTTGAGCACTTCCGGTGCGGCAATCACGTTCCAGATGCCGATCGCGGCCAGCGACAGGAACCAGATGGTCATCACCGGCCCGAACACCTTGCCCACCTTCTCGGTGCCAAAGCGCTGCGCCGCGAACACCGCCGCCAGCACCACCAGGGTGATCGGCACCACGAAATGGCCCAGCCCCGGCGCCGCGACTTCCAGGCCCTCGACCGCACCCAGCACCGAAATGGCCGGGGTGATCACGCCGTCGCCGAAGAACAGCGAGGCGCCGAAAATACCGAGGATGCCGACCACATAGGCCGAGCGTGAGCCGTTGCGCAGGGTGCGCTGGGCCAAGGCCATCAGCGCCATGATGCCGCCCTCGCCGTCGTTGTCGGCGCGCATGATGATGGTCACGTACTTGAGCGTGACCACCATGTTCAAGGCCCAGAACGCCAGCGACAGCACGCCCAGCACGGTGTCGTGGTCGCTGTTGAGCCCGTAATGCGGCGAGAACGCCTCCTTCAAGGTGTACAGCGGGCTGGTGCCGATATCGCCGAACACCACGCCAATGGCGCCGACGACCAGCGCCATGCCGCCGGCAGCGCCACCACCGTGACCGTGGCCATGGCCTTGAGTAGAAGAATCAGACGTGGAAGAAGCGTGGGACATGGCGATCTCAGGTTGGCGTCATGCTGCCGAAGGGGTTAACGCAGCGCCGCTTGCAGCGCTTTACGGATGACCGTGGCGACATCATCGCCCTCGGCGCCGGCATCGCGCGCCATCTTGGCGGCCTCTGCCGGTTTATAGCCCAGTTGCTGCAACGCCACTGTCGCCTCGGACACTGCATCGTTGCCCAGCGCACCAGCAATCGGTGCACCGCCACCGGTGAAATTGGCTGCGCGGTCACGCAGTTCGACCACCATACGCTCGGCGGTCTTCTTGCCTATACCCGGGATCCGGGTCAGCGCGGTGACATCGCCGGTCTGGATCAGCCGCGCGAACTCATCCACGCTGGCCCCGGACAGCACCGCCAAAGCGATCTTGGCGCCGATACCCGTCACCTTCTGCACGTCACGGAACAGCCGTCGTTCGCCCTCGCGCAGGAAGCCGTACAGCGAGACGCTGTCTTCCTTCTGTGCGTAATGGGTGAACAGGATGATCTCGCGACCGACATCGGGCAGGTCGTAGAAGGTGCTCATCGGCGCCTCCAGCTCATAACCAACGCCATTGACGTCGATCACCAGCCACGGCGGGGCCTTATGGGCAAGGATGCCGCGCAGTCGACCAATCATGCGTAAAACCTCATTTCCGACTCCAAGCCTGACGCACATCCACCCCCAGCCGGTTGGCGGTGGCGCGGACATGCGCATGGGTAATGGCCACCGCCAGTGCATCGGCGGCGTCTGCCTGTAATTTGCCCTGCAGGTTCAACATCAAACCCACCATATGCTGCACCTGTTGCTTTTCCGCACCGCCGCGGCCGACCACGGCCAGCTTGATCTCGGTGGCCGCGTATTCGCTGACCGGCAGGTCGCGCATCACCACCGCGCACACCGCCGCGCCACGCGCCTGCCCGAGCTTCAATGCCGAATCGGCATTCTTGGCCATGAACACCTTTTCGATCGCCACTTCCTGCGGCTGGAATTCCTCGATCAAGGCATGCAGCCCATGCGCCAGCAACCGCAGCCGCTGCGGAAAATCCGCCGCGCCCAGCAGTACCAGCGGCGCATGATGGACGTGGCGGGCGCGGCCGTTGGCGTCGATGTCGATGATGCCGACGCCGGTGCGCTGCGAGCCAGGGTCTATGCCAAGGATGCGGGTCATTGAGCCTCTACCAGTAAAAAACGGCGCCCAGCATGGCCGGACGCCGTCTCACCCGGTGGGACCGGGCGGGCCGTCAGGCCTGCTCCAGCCCAGCCTGATCAACGTTGGAATACACGTCCTGCACATCGTCCAGGTCTTCGAGCATGTCCAGCAGCTTCTTCACCTGCACGGCAGTATCGGCATCGACGGCGACGTCGTTGTCGGCGCGGAAGGTGATTTCGCTGTGGTCCGGTACCAACTTGGCGGCCGCCATCGCATCCTTCACCGAATTGAACGCTTCCGGTGCGGTGATGACGTCGATCGAGCCATCCTCTGGATAGACCGCGATATCGTCGGCACCGGCCTCGATCGCTGCCTCGGTGATGACTTCCTCATCCGCGCCGGGGGCAAAGCTCAGCACGCCCAGCCGCTTGAACATGAACGACACCGAGCCTTCGGTGCCCATGTTGCCGCCGCACTTGCTGAAAGCATGGCGTACGTCGGCCACGGTGCGCACACGGTTGTCGGTCAGGCAGTCGACGATCACGGCGATGCCGCCCGGGGCATAGCCCTCGTAGCGCACTTCTTCGTACTCGACGCCTTCCAGCTCACCGGTGGCCTTCTTGATCGCGCGCTCGATGACATCCTTGGTCATGTTCGCGCTCAGGCCCTTGTCCATCGCGGTGCGCAGACGTGGGTTGTTGTTTGGGTCGCCTCCGCCACCACGGGCAGCAACGCTGATCTCCCGGATGATTTTGGTGAAAATCTTGCCGCGCTTCGCGTCATTCGCGTTTTTGCGGCCTTCGATGGAAGGACCTCGACCCATGGGAATACCGTACATCTGTCAGGAACAGGACGGTAATTCTACCTGATCCCCCGCCCAGCCCCCGTCATCAGCCAGTTGCCGCGGCAACCGTCGGGAAGCGCCCCTGGCGCAGGAAGCCGGCGGTCAGCGTGGCCACCTCCGGCGACAGCACCAAACCACTATGGCTGACCGGCACCACGCAGTGGTCGGCCAGGCCCGGCAGACGGGTCTCGGCCAGGCCCACGGTGCCGTCGGATTCGCCATCCAGCGCGCCCATCATCGCGCCCAGCCCGTGCGCCACCGAACCAGCGATCAGACCGACCTCGGCCTGGCCCTGCCAGTCCGGCAGACCATGCAACAACAGGTCGCTGCTACGCCCCAGCGCCGCCACCCAGCCGTGCTCGGCCATGGAGCGGGCAGTGCCGCTGCCACATAGCGGCGAACCCAGGCAGACCACCCGCGGCACTTCCAGCGCAGGTGCCTGCCGCAGTGCCTCCAGCGCTACCAGACCACCGAGGCTGTGCCCGACCAGCGACACCGGCCCTCCAGTGCGCAACCTTTGCACCAGTTGTGGCACTGCCTGTTCGGGCCCGCCGAACACGCTGGCGTAGCCGAACGTATCCACTGCAAAGCCCTGCGTGCGCAGCCGCCAGGCCAGCGGCAACAGCCAGGAGCGGGTGTTCCAGATGCCGTGCAGGATCAGCACACGGGGACGCGGGGAGTTCTGCCATGACATGCGCGCAGTTTCCGTCATCGGCCTTGCCAACCACAACGGGCAGCGACACGCTCTTTAGTCGAAGTTGTAATCCAGCTGCAGCGCCCACTGCCGCCCTACCGCGCTGTAGACCTCGTCGTAGTAGTACGGAAATTCGACATTGCTGCTGTCACGCGGCGGCGCTGTATTGAACAGATTGTTGATGAACAAGGTCGCTGTTGCACGCTCGCTGATCTGCTTGCCGACATTGGCATTCCACAGCAACAGCGGCTTTATCCGGCCCTGGCCATCAACACGTGGCAAGCGGCCGTAGCGGACGCCAAACAGGTTGGCGGACCATCCACCCTGCCCCTGCCACCCCAGACTGGCACGCAGGTTGCTGCGGAATGCCAGATTTTCACCCGACTCCCACTGCGTCTGGCGCCACTGATCATGCAAGGTACCCGGCGAGCGCACCCGACGCTGGGCCCAGAAAGTGTGCGACCAGACCGTGTGCAGCTTGAAATCACCAATGCCACTGCTGAGGCGCCAATCCAGCACCGCGTCGACACCGCGAACGCGCTGCTCGGATTGGTTGGCCGCGGTTGATTCGACCATGACGATGCGCCCATCGCCCTGCGCACCACTACGCACCACCCGCGAGCGCGCCTTGCGGCATTCCCAGGAGCGCAGATCCAGCAGGCTGGGACTGCCGTCCAGGCGCAGGCCGGTGGCACACTCGGCTTCATCGCGCAGCAGCAGCGCTGGCGAGATACGACCGATGCCGCCTTCGTTGCTGACGTCCCAATAGTCCACGCTGATCGACATTGCATTGCCTGCGTCCCAGACAACACCCGCCGTGGTCGAGGTACCGGTCTCCGCGCCCAGTTCCGGGTTGCGGTAGGTCCGTGTCAGAAACTCCGTTTCATAACCAGCGCAGCCGGGATTGGCAGCAGCAACGATGCAGCGCCTTGCGTCGATCGCCGTGCCAAAGCTGCCACCACCATCAGTGAACACCCAATGCATGTCCGGCATCTTGAAACTGGTGGCATGGCTGGCACGCAACAGCAGACTGCGCGTCGGCCGCCACTCCAGACCCGCACTCCAGGTGCGCGCGGTGGCGACGGCGACAGCATCGTCGTACCTGTCCACACGAGCGGCCGCACTGGCCTTGATGGCCTTGGTCAGCGGAACGCTCAGCTCCGCTCCCACCGCGTAGCGATCACGCGTCCCTCTACCCACGCTGCCGGTGAGGTTGTAGACATCCATCTGCAAAGGCAGCACCGATGGCGTATTCCGCAACCGATAACGCTGTCGACTGACCTCCGCCACCAGCGCCATCGCCAAGGGACCGGCAGGAAGATCGGCGATGCCGCCAGAGACAACATAGGACGCCTCATCCACCTGGGTCAGCGCGTCATAGTGCACGTTGCTCGACATGGCCAGGTATTCGCCAGGCGTGATCGGGCGATACCAATGCTGCAGATCCAAGGGCTGGATGATGACGCCGTCATCGGTCACCCCGATTGCTGGACCAAAGAAGAAGGCATTGACCTTGTCGCCGAGCAAACGGCGCCGATCACGCTGCACCCGATAATCCGAACGGCTGGCAGTCAGACTCCAGTCCAGGCGCTGCCCGTAACGTCCTTGCAGACCCAATGCCAGATCCCACATTCGTTCTCTGTAGTGATCGGTCATCGCATCCAGCCCGCCCACTTCCTGCGGGGTAAGCACACGCAGTGGGGCGAGGTAGCCAAAGCGCGGATCGTATATCTGGTTGACCTTGCCGGTACTGGCCGAATGCGGCCCGGTGATGGCCTCAAAGCCGCTGGCCAGTTCGCTGCGCGCGCTCCACAACTGCAGACTCGCCCATGCCTGCGTGCGGGGTGTCAGGGTCCATTGTGCGTGCAGCTGGCCAGACACCTCCTGCACGCCGTCCAGCAGCGACGTATAGCCGGCGTTGCGCCAGCTTCCGCAGCCACGTCCCTGCGGCGCTGATGCGGCGTTTGCAGGCGCGACGAAATCCCAGTCGACAAACTCGCCCTGCCAGCGCGCACAGACATCGCGCGGCAGCGCCACCAGCGTTTGAGCTGCGCCACCAGCGCGCACAAAACCAAGCCCTAGCTCGGGATTCAACGGCGCGCCTGCATTGATGCCTCCGTGACGTTGCAGATCACGCTGCGCGCCGCGCAGCATCTCGGCAGCCGAATATTGCACGGCGTAACTCAGCCCCCAATTCTCGCCACCATGCCCGGCTGACCACTGCAGATCAAAACGGTCGCCGCCACCTTGGCTGCTGGTACCTGTGCGCAACCGCACCTGCGAACCGCTGCGCGGTTGCTTGAGCACGATATTGACCACCCCGGCAATCGCATCGGCACCGTAGATGGCCGAGGCGCCACCGGTCATCACTTCAACCCGCTCAACACTGGCCAAGGGAATGCTGCCCAGACTCTGGAAATTGCTGCGTCCGTTCGAGGGAAACGGGTAATCCGGCAAACGCCGGCCATCGATTAGAATCAGCGCCCGGCCCGGGCCCAGACCGCGCAGGTTCAAGGGCTGCGCATTGGCCGAAAAGCGCCCACCGCCGCCCTGCGATTCGGCGCCATAGTCGCTCAGGCCGTTCACGGCCAGCGCGTCGGTCAAACTGAAGTAGCCATCGCGCTGCATCTGCTCGGCGCTGATGACGATCACCGGTGCGGCGCCTTCAAACTCGCTGCGGCGTATCCGTGAACCGGTGACCTGCAGCGAGGCCAAAGAGCTTGTCACTGCAGGCATCGCCACCGGCTGCGCTGGCTTGGGCGCCGCGGCGAGAGGAGCTGCCGTTGCCTGGACAATGGTAATGACCCCGCTGTTGGTCAGCCGATAGCTCAAGCCGCTGCCGGCGAGCAGCTGCTGCAAAGCCTGGGCCACGCTGTAGCGTCCGTTCAAAGCAGGCGCGGTCTTGCCACCCAGCATCTGCGGCGCCATCAATATCTGCAGACCCGAGGTGGATGCCAGCTGCGCCAACGCCTGCTGCAAGGGCTGCCGGGGTTGGCTGTAACTGCGGGTCACGGTACTGGTCTGTGCCCAAGCAGGCGCGGCCGATAAAACCAGGCACAGCATCAGCCAACGCAGCACGTCACGCCCGCCGCCCCATATCCGCTGATTTCCGCGACCTGCGCTGGCAATCATCCCTTCTCCCAGTGACAACCGGACTGGCAGCGAGCCGGCAACCCCCTGTACAGACGCAACAAGTGCCAAACCCCTCATCTGGCAGAATCACTGGCACTAGCCCAAGCTGCGCGTGTCGCCTCAGACTGTCAACGCCTGCCAATGACCGCCGTCCTGCCGCCCGTTCAGCCTCCACCCGACAGCCTCCGGGACGCGGGCGCCATGGCGCAACAGTACCGTCCGCGCCTGATGCGTTACTTCAGGAACCACCTGGGTACGATTGAAGACGCGGAAGATCTCACCCAGGAAACCCTGGTGCGGATGATGCGCGACCCGCACGCGGACAAAGTCAGCAACGTCGAAGCCTATTTGATGACGATTGCCGGCAACCTGCTGCGTGACCGCTATCGTCGCGACCGTACCCGCCATGCTGGACAACATGTACCCATCGACGAAAACACCGAAGGCTGGCCTACCGAAACGGTATCCGGTGAACGCGTCTACCAGGACCGTGAACGCCTGCAGACCTTCTTGAAGGTACTGGATGATCTACCACCACGTTGCCAGCAGGTATTTTTACTGCATCGCTATGAAGGCCTGACCTATGGCGCCATCGCCAGTCAATTGGGCATCAGCGTCAGTGCTGTCGAAAAACAAATGATGCGTGCCTTGCTCCACTTTGGCACGCGTTTGGAGCAACCATGAAAGAAAGCAGACTTGAAGTCGTTGCAGACGCCGATCCGATCCGCACCCAGGCGGCGACGTGGTTTGCGCGCCTGCACGCCGATGAATTGAGCGAGCACGAACAGGCCGAGCACCAGATCTGGCTGGATGCCGATACAGCACATCGGCTTGCCTACGAGCGGGTCGAACGCATGTGGACGATGCTGAGCGATTTTTCAGCCACGCCCGACATCAGCCAGCGCCTGGCGGCGATTCCCGCAGCAGCTGCGGAGCAAACCAGACCGCAGCTGCAACGCCGACCGCGCCGCCTGCAATGGCTGGTGGCCTGCGCTGCGGCGCTGACTGCGGTGGTCATTGGTTGGCGGGTATTTGCCCCGGCGCCAATAAGCGAACAACGCTATACCAGCGCGATCGGCGAGCAACGCAGCGTCACCCTCGACGATGGCACGCAGGTTGATCTGGATACCGGCACCACGCTGCGCGTGCAGTACAGCAAAGAGCAACGCCGCATCACACTGGATCAAGGCCGCGCCTTCTTCAAAGTGGCACACGACAGCGCGCGCCCACTTAGCGTGGATACAGCGCAAGGCAGCGTGCGCGCCGTCGGCACCCAGTTCGAGGTGTATCGCATGAACAACGGCTTGGATGTAACCCTGTTCGAAGGCAAGGTACAGCTGCGCGCCGCTGCAGCCGACGACGACAACGCCGCAGTCGTGGCCACGCTCAGTCCCGGGCAGCGCGCGCGCATGACTGTTGGCAAGGCACCGCAGGTACAGAACTTCCACGGCGGCAGCGCACCGGCCTGGATCGACGGCCAGCTGGTGTTTGAAAACCTGCCATTGCGGGCGGCAATAGCAGAGTTCAACCGCTATGGCGGCAGCCCACTGCGGGTCGACGATGCGGCGCTGGGCGAACTGCGTGTATCCGGCGTATTCCGCAGCAATGACAGCAGCGGCTTTGTTGAAGCCTTGCACGCCCTGCACAAGATCTCGGCACATACCAACGCCGCAGGCGAGACCGAGCTCAGTCGCTGACAAGCACGCGCCGCAGACAGTCTGCGGCGCGCGTCGGCAACTCACAGCGGTTGCAGCAAAGCCTGCCTGATCCGCTCGCGCTCCAGCGTTTGCATATCCAGCAAGGCCTTGAGCCGATGGTTTTCTCGCCCCAGACGACGCAGCTGCCGCGCATGCAGCGCGCGCGTGCCGCCACAGGCCCGCCGCAGCAGGACATACGAGGCTTCACTGAAACCATGCTTCCTGCACAGCGACTGCAGGGAAGCTGCAGTACCGGTTTCAAGCAGGAAGTCGATCACCTGCGCTTCGTCAAAACGTTTCCTCATGCCTGCCTAGACGCAGCAGCATGGAAGAACCACAGCAACGCAGCCATGACTCTATTTGTAGGAGCGGCGTAAGCCGCGAAGCAGACCTCGCCAGCAGGACCCAGAAGACCTCCTCACAGGAAGCCCCTCCTCCATTCCACCTGCAGACCAACCCAAACCAGCTCAATCAGCCAGCAAACCGCCGCAAAATGAACTCATTGTCGCGTACGCTGCCAACCGGGAACTCATAGGCACCGACCTGCTCGAAGCCATGCCGTGCATAGAAACGTTGCGCGCCGAAATTCTCCGACCACACGCCAATCCACAGCGTGCGCCCCGGTGCCTGCAGCCACTGCAGGACTGCATCGAACAACAATCCACCGCGACCGCCGCCCTGGTACTTACTCAGCACGTACAGGCGCTTCAACTCACCGTCGGCTGCACTGGCATCAGCGTGCGGTAGACCGCAGGGACCAGCGAAGGCGAAGCCGATGGCCTCACCTTCCACTTCCAGCAACCACGCCGCGTAATCACCGGACTGCAGCTGTTGCCGCTGCAGTTGCTCCGGATAGGCCGTGGCCAGGTAATCGGCCAGGTCCTGCGGCGGATACAGGTGGCCGAACGTCTCCACGAAGGTACGTTCGGCCAGCGCGCACAGCACGCCAGCATCATCGGGCGTAGCGCGACGGATGCTGGCGTCAGCTGCCAAGGCTCAGGCCTTGTCAGCGCGCGGACGCACCTGTACGTGCACTTCAGCCAGCTGCGCGTCGGCGATCGGCGATGGCGCATCGGTCATCAGGCACTGTGCGCCAGTGGTCTTCGGGAACGGAATCACGTCGCGGATGGACTCGGTACCGGCCATCAGCGCGGCGATACGGTCGATGCCGAAGGCGATACCACCGTGCGGCGGCGCGCCGTAGTTCAGCGCATCCAGCAGGAAGCCGAACTTGGCACGGGCTTCTTCAGCATCAATTCCGAGCAGCTCGAACACCGCGCTCTGCATTTCCGGGCGATGGATACGGATCGAACCGCCGCCGATTTCGTTGCCGTTGAGCACCATGTCGTAGCCGCGCGATACGGCGGTCTTGGCATGCGCACGCAGGTCCGCCACATCGTCCACCGCCGGCGCGGTGAAGGGGTGATGCAGGGCGACGTAGCGCTGCGCCTCTTCGTCCCACTCGAACATCGGGAAGTCGGTGACCCACAGCGGCGCCCAGGTATTGGCAACCAGACCGAAGTCCTTGCCGGCCTTCAGACGCAGCGCGCCCATGAAGTCGGAGACCTTGTTGTAGCCACCGGCACCAAAGAACACGATGTCGCCATTGCCGGCACCAATGTGCTTGAGCAGCGCAGCGAAGGCGTCTTCGGCAAAGAACTTCTGGATCGGCGAGCTGACTTCGCCGTTCTCGGCGATCTTGATGTACGCCAGACCCTTGGCACCGTACTTGGCGGCATGGGCGGCGTACTCGTCGATCTGCTTGCGGCTGAGCGTGGCACCACCGGGAATGCGCAGCGCGGCCACGCGGCCGTCGGCATCGTTGGCGGCGGCGGTGAACACAGGAAACTCGCTGGTCTTGACCAGTTCGGCCACATCCACCAGCTCCAGCGCGATGCGTAGGTCCGGCTTGTCCGAACCGTAGCGACGCATCGCCTCGGCCCAGGTCATGCGCGGGAATTGCGCAGCCAGTTCCACGTCCACCACTTCCTTGAAGATGGAGCGGATCATGCCTTCGACGAAATCCTGGATGTCGCTCTCGCGGACGAAGGCGAACTCCATGTCCAACTGGGTGAATTCCAGCTGGCGGTCGGCACGCAGCGCTTCATCGCGGAAGCAGCGCGCAACCTGGTAGTAGCGGTCGAAACCGGCCACCATCAGGATCTGCTTGAACAGCTGCGGGCTCTGCGGCAGGGCGTAGAACTCGCCCGGGTGCATGCGTGCCGGCACCAGGAAGTCGCGCGCGCCTTCCGGGGTGGCCTTGGTCAGGATCGGGGTTTCGATGTCCTGGAAGCCACGCTCGTCCAGATGGCGGCGCAGCGCCTGCACCAGCTTGATGCGGGTGCGCTGCATGCGCTGCATTTCCGGGCGACGCAGGTCCAGGTAACGGTACTTCAGGCGGGTTTCTTCGCCCGGGTTCTCGTGCGCATGGAACGGCAGCGGCGCGGCCTTGTTGAGGATGCTGATGCGGGTGGCGATCACTTCCACCTTGCCGCTGCGGATCTTGTCGTTGACCGCATGACGCGCACGCACCACGCCTTCGACCTGCAGCACGTCCTCGTAACCGAGGCTGGCGGCGACGGCGAAGACCTCGGCGTTGTCCGGTTCAACGGTGACCTGGACGATGCCTTCGTGGTCGCGCAGGTCGATGAAACAGACGCCGCCGAGGTTACGGGCAACGTCGGTCCAGCCGGCGAGGGTCACGGTTTGGCCGATCAGGGTCTCGTCGACCAGGCCGCAGAAATGGGTACGCATGGAAAGCTCCGCAGGGGGCCCGGCACGAAACGGTGCCGGGTAGCCCCGTATTTTGGCGCTCAGCGGGGGTTGGAGCAAATCCGCCCCATCAGTCACGCCGCCTTAAGTGGGATTGCGCCTATAGTTCCGCGTCCAAACCTGAACAGGGAAGCCACCATGAACCGTCACCTCCTGCTTGCAGGCCTGGCTTCCCTGTTGGGACTGGCCATGAGCCCGTCCCCCGCAGCAGCCCAGTCCGGCTACCCGGGCGGCAACCAGAATGGTCCGATCCGATGCGAAAGCGTGGATCAGCGCCAGCGTGTCTGTGCCACCGGCTGGCGCAGCGCCGTGCTGACCAGGCAGCTGTCCAAGGCCCAATGTACCGAGGGTCGCAGCTGGGGCAGCAGCAACGGCAATGTATGGGTCAGCAATGGCTGCCGCGCTGAATTCAGCGAGGGCCGCGGCGGCTGGGGCGGTGGCCAGGGCGGCTGGAACGGCAATGGCAACGGCAACCGCACCATCCGCTGCGACAGCAACAACAACCGCCAGCAGGTCTGCAATACCGGCTGGCGCAGCGCGGTACTGGTCCGCCAGGTCTCCGATACCCGCTGCACAGAAGGCCGCAACTGGGGCAGCAACAACGGCAGCGTCTGGGTCAGCGGCGGCTGCCGCGCCGAGTTTGCCGAAGGCCGCGGTGGCGGTGGTGGCTGGGGCGGCGGCCCTGGCCACGGTAACGGCAACCAGACCATCCGCTGCGACAGCAACAGCAACCGTCATGTAGTCTGCAATACCGGCTGGCGCAGCGCGGTGCTGGTCCGCCAGGTTTCCGATACGCGCTGCGTGGAAGGCCGCAACTGGGGCAGCAGCAATGGCGCGGTCTGGGTCAACGGCGGCTGTCGCGGCGAATTCGCCGAAGGCCGTGGCGGCGGTGGGGGCAATGGCGGCGGCTGGGGTGGCAACAACTACTTCGTGGATTGCCATAGCAACAGCAACCGCTTGAACACCTGCGCCTGGGATCGCCGCCAGGGCCGACCGGTCATCGTCCAGCAGGCCTCCGACACGCGCTGCGTGGAAGGCCGCAACTGGGGCTTCAACGGCGACAGCATCTGGGTCAACGGCGGCTGCCGCGCCCGTTTCGGCCGACGCTGAGTCTCAAACCCTGTGGATCAAAGGGCGCCGGCAACGGCGCCCTCTGCTTTTCAGGCCTCGCTGCCCCACGGCGCTGGCGGCAGCGCCACCGGCACGCTCAGATCGAACTCCACCTGGAACAAACGCCCATCCGGACGCGCCAGTTCGTAGACGAAACGCTTGCCCGGCACCAGCTCCATCGCCCAGGTATTGCGCAGCGAGGCAGTCATGCCATTTGCAGTGAACATCGCCACCGATTCGGCATCGACCGGAAACTCCTGCCGCCCTGCACTGCCGGCCTGCGCGGTATCGCCGCCGTACATGGTCACTGCATCCGGGCTGCCATCGGCATGGCGGTGATCGTGCTTCAAACGCAGGCCGGCATCAGTGCGGCTGATCACCCAGGTCCGCGAATGGTCCTCACCCACATGGAACGGCACTCGCAGCTCCTGCTGCGGGCTGTCGCAGCCGCGCACATGCATCACCAGGGTCTTGCCATCAAACGGGTCCGGCGTGCTGGACTTGGGCTGATTGGCGATGATGCGGCCGGCAAAGGCCTGCCCGCAGTACTGCGCCAGATCGGCGAGGAAGCGGTCGGCCGGCGCGACTGCCGCCTTTGCTGCCGGCGCGGTGCTGGCGGCAATCGCCGAAACGGGAAGGACAGCGCTGCCGGCCAGGGCCAGAACGCAGATCAGATTCGAGAAAGATGAGGTTTTCATCCCTCGATCCTCGCCCACACACGAACTCAAGGCAACGCGGCGGCGCTTTGAGCAACGCTGCGCGCCGCCTGCAGGGCGCCGCGCCATTGCGCGGTCACTGCCGAATCCCTGCCATACAGCGGCTCTGAAGCGGCTACGGCCGCCTGCCAATGCTGCGCGGCTTCATTGCGATTGCTGCGTTGCTCCGCCAGACGCGCGCGCAATACCTGTTGGCGTACCGCCGCGTAAGGACTGCCGGCCAGCAGCGGTTGCACGGCATCCAGCGTTTGCGCCGCCGCATCCAAGCGCCGTTTGGCAATCAGCCATTGGGCCCAACCCTGCTGCAAACGGATGCCATTGGCGCTGCTGGCGGGTATACGCGGCAGCCATAGCGCATGCGCCCGCTGCACCATGGCATCGCCCGCAGTGTCGCCTTGTCCGGCCAGCAACAGGCCGAGCTGCAGCTCCAGATCCAGGGTATCCGGATGATCTCTGCCAATGGCCGCGGTGCGTATTTCCAGGGCCTGACGATAATCGGCTTCGGCGGCGGCCATCTCGCCCTGCACCTGCGCAAGCTGCGCAGCGGTTTCGGTGATGGCTGAATAGTTGTAACTGTCCTTGCCCAGCACTTCCGCCGACAGCCGCAGTGCGGTTTCCACATACGGTCGTGCGCGCGCGTACTCGCCCTTGCGTATCAACGCCAACGCCAATCGGTTGTTCTCGCTGACCACATAGACGCTGCGTTGCCCGAAGATTTTCGGCGCACGTGCCAGGTTGGCCTCGAACGCGGCGATGGCCGCATCCAGATCGCCGCGATCCATCACCATCAAGCTGCGTTCAGTGTTGCTGGCCCAGTAGTCATAGGACATTTCGCCAAAGGTGCGCAGGAACATCGGCGTGGACTGGTCAAACGCTGCAGCCGATGCGACAAGGTCGCCCTTGCGCCGGTACGTCATGCCCAGGTTGTCCAATGCCACGCCGATGTACTGCTCACGCTTGCCAGCCTGGTGACGCTGCAGCGCCTGCTTGAAAGCGGCCTCGGCGTCGTCATAGCGTTGCTCGGACAACAACGACAGCCCCAATGAGTTGTAGGACTGGGCGACGCGGGAGCTGTCCGCCGGCTGCTTGCCCAGCAGCGCCAGCGCCCGCCGCGCCATGCTCGCGCCTTCCACGCCATTGCGGTTGTTGGAGTAGCTCCCCGCCAACAGGTTGAACAGGCGCGCTGCCTCGTCCAGATTCTTGTTGCCACCCGCGGCAGCCAGTGCTTCGGCAGCCTGCAACATCAGCGGATCAGACCGCCGCAGATCGCCGGCATTGCGGTAGGCCAGGCCAATCACGCCCTTCAAGCGCGCCTGGACTTCCGGCGATGCATCCAGGTCCTTGTCAATACGCGACGCGGCCCGGTCCAGCACCTCACGGGCGCTGATATCCTCGCCGCCACGCACGCCTTTCTCGCGCGGATCGGCCGCCTGGAACATTTCCACCAGAAAGCCGCTGACCTGCTCGGCGATCTTGGCCTCGCGCTCGGCGGCTGCGCGTTCTGCCGCCAGACGCCACACAAACCAGGCTGCAAGCAGCAGCGCCAGCAACAGCAGCGCTGCCCCCTTCCAGTTGCGTCGCAGCCAGCGCCCACCGCGATAGAACCGGCCACCGTTGCGCGCCTGCACCGGCCGATGCTGCAGATAGCGCTGCAGGTCGGCGGCCATCGCCTCCACCGAGGGATAGCGCTGCTCAGGTGGCAATGCACCGGCGCGTATCACGATCGCATCCAGATCGCCGCGCAGTTCACGTAGCCAGCGGCAGTCAGCCTGAGCGACCCGACTGGGAGCGGCTACCGCAATCCCGCTGTCGCTTGCGCCGCGCCTGCCGCCCCTACCCGCCAGCAGCTCGCTCAGCACCGCAGCCAGACTGAAGACATCACTGCTCACCCCCACCGCCAGTCCTGACTGCAGCTCTGGCGCGGCGTAGGCTGGGGTGAAAAACTGCGCCCCCGGGTCGCCGGCCTCGTCGCCCAACAACCGCGATACGCCGAAGTCGAGCAGCACCGGCTCGCCATCCTCGCGCACCAGGATATTGGAAGGTTTCAGGTCGCAATGCAGTACCAACCGTGCATGTGCAGCCTGCACCGCGCTGCACACTTTCAGAAACAGCTGCAGGCGCTGGCGCAGATCCAGCTGCTGCCGCGTGCAGTAAACGTCCAGCGGCTCGCCACGCACGTACTCCATCACCAGATACGGATGCCCGCCCGGGGTAGTACCACCGTCGTAGAGGCGCGCGATATTGGGATGCTGCAGGCTGGCCAGAATGCGGCGCTCGGCGGCCAGACGCTCGGCTACGCGAGCACTGGGCTTGCCCTGCAGGACTTTGATCGCGACCTCCTGCGCATACAGGCCATCAGCACGCTCGGCGCGGAACACCATGCCCATGCCACCACTGGCCAGCCGTTCGTACAGTCGCCACGGCCCGATGACATCACCTTCGCTCAGCTCGGAAGGAATCGCAGCGACGATCAACTGTTGCATCGGATCGAGGGCACGACCGAGCTCGCTGGTCTGCGCTTCGAGCAGTTCCAGTGTTTCGGCGATGACGGCTGGATCCGCACTCAAGCGCGCAAGCTCACTCCGCCATTGCGACGGATGCAGTTCACACACTGCGTCAAACAGCTCGCGCACCTGTTGCCAACTATCCCGATCCACCAACACCCCCTTGCCACGCGCCCGCTAGATTGCGAAGCCGTACCTGCCATGGGGATGATAAGCGCCGCTCAACGCTCCGGTACGTAAGAGTTGGGTGCTGATGAGGAATCTGGAACCGCATCATCTACATCATCTGCATCAACCACAGTTTCTCTTACGACATTGGGATCGGCGGTTTCAGCACCCTCGTTGCTGAGCGGGTCCACATCCATCGGCCGCCGGAACACCAGCGACGGCAGCAGCGTGGTCAATGCGGCATACAACAGCAAAGCACCGAACAGCACCGGCGAGATCGCAAAACGCTCGCGCATGATCGCCGCCAATACCAGGGTGAAGATCAACGTCGGCGACAACGCCAAGGCCACCCGCAGACTGGTGCGGAAGCTTTCGCCAAACAGCAGCCGTCGTTGCAGCCAGATCACCGCGATACGCAGCGGCAGCACCACCAAGGTGATGAGCAGGCCCAGACCCAGCGCTTCGAAACTCAGCGCTTCGGCTGGCACCTTGGTACCTGAATTGAAGAAATAGAAAGGTACGAAGAACGATGCGAACAGACGCAGCGCATGCAGGTTTTCATGCGACGCCAGCGACGGCATGCGCTGCTGCAACAGGCGCGCGACCAGACCAGCGATGAACGCACCCACCAGGTAGTACACGCCCAGCGCATAGGTGATGTAGGCGGCCAGCATGCCGACCATCACCAGCAGCGAGAACTCCGAGCCCGGCGCATGTGGCGCCACCCAGCGGCCCAGTCCGATGAACAACAACGGCAGGCCCACCATCATCGCCAGCAAGGCCATGCTCGACAGTGCCATATGCACCGGATCGCCTGCCTGCAGCACCACGAACAAGGCAGCCAGCGCCAACAACTCGCCGGCAATGGCCTTGCTGCTGACCCAGAAACGCTCGGCATCATCCAGACCGAGCTGGGACAGCGAGTCCATGATGAAGCCGGTGGAGGGCGTCAGCAGTGCCAGCGCCAGCAGGGCCGCTGCCTGCCACTGCAGGCCGGCGTAATGCCAAGCCAACCAGGTCATGGCGGTGAGTGTGGCGCTGCGGATCACCAGGTGGGTCAACAGTGGCCACATACCCTTGCGCAGATCGGCCAGATCCACTTCCAGGCCCGCAAACAGGAACAGCGAGGAAATACCCAGCGTGGCGAGCAGGTTGACCACCGGATCATGCGATCCGTCCCCCAGCCACAGCATCGCGCCGATGCCGAACACCAGACAGGTCAGCGGCGCCGGAATATTGAAACGCTGCAGTGCGCGCGGAATCACCAGCAACGCGAAAATCAACAACAGATAGATTACTTCCTTGCTCATGACGCCTGTTTCCTATGGACCGGTTACGCGGGGTCACGTCCACCGGTCACCGCTGCGCCAACAGTGGAGCCGTCAGCGCAGGCGAGCGCCGGCCAGCTCCCCTACCTGGCGGAGGATGCCATTTCGGCCGTCATCATCCAGTGCAGAGCCCTGCAGGTAACTGACCAGCAACCACGGCGTACCACCGGCCAGCGGCCACAGCGCGGCGATGTCGTTGCTGGTGTCGCTGCCGTTGCTGCCGGTCTTGTCGCCGACCCGCCAGCCTGTTGGCAGCCCGGCGCGCAGGCGCGCGTCACCAGTCTGGTTGTCGATCAGCCAATCGGCCAGCTGCTGGCGCGAGGCCTCCTTGAGCACGTCGCCGAGCAGGAAACGCTGCAGATTGCCGGCCATTGCCGCCGGGCTGGTGGTATCGCGTGGATCGCCTGCTGCAAAACGATTGAGCTCAGGCTCGTTGCGCGCACTGACGGTGACGCGGTCGCCGTGCTCACGCAGGAACGCAGTGAGTCCGGCTGGACCGCCGACCAGTGGCAGCAGCAGATTGGCTGCAGCGTTGTCACTGACGATCATCGTCGCCCGGCACAGATCACGTACGGTCATGGTCTTGTCGACGTGGCGTTCGGTGAACGGCGAATGGTCGAGGATGTCGGCCTGGCGTACCGGCACGCGCTGATCCAGCGACAACTGGCCGGCGTCGGCGTGGCGCAGGATGGCTGCGGACAATGGAAATTTGACCGTGCTGCACATCGGAAAACGCTCGTCCATGCGATGACCATAGCGGGCACCGCTGCTCGGGTTCCAAAGACAGACACCCAAGCGTCCGCCGCTGGCCTTCTCAAGTGCGGCGAAGTCGGCGTTACTGACTGCTGCCGGCGCTGGCGTCGCGCTGGCGGTACCGGCACGTGCCCATGCGGCAGGAATCAATGCACTGGCCAAGGCGGCACCGCCAAGCGTGAGGAACTGACGACGAGCAAGCATTGAGACTCTCCTTGGGCGTGATCGGGCTGATCTTGCCAACCACAGCCGCCCCCGACCATCGCGAATAATCATCGTAAGCCATTAGTTAAATTTGCATCTCTGACGGAGATCCGGCCGTGAGAAGGGGAATAATGCGGACGACCATCAAGTTTCGTCATGACTGCGCCATGATCCGACCCCAACTACCGCTCAACGCCCTGCGCGCCTTCGAGGCCGCTGCCCGCCATCTGAACTTCACCCGCGCCGCGCTGGAGCTGTGCGTCAGCCAAGCGGCCTTGAGTCACCAGATCCGTGGACTGGAGGACCGGCTGCAGGTCAGCCTGTTCCATCGGCTGCCGCGCGGGGTGGCCCTGACCGACGAAGGTGCGGCGCTATACCCGGTGCTGACCGAGAGCTTCGACCGCATGGCGATCGCACTGGACCGCTTCACCGGCGGGCGCTTCCGTGAAGTGCTGACCGTAGGCGTGGTCGGTACATTCGCCACCGGTTGGCTGTTGCCACGTCTGCCCGGGTTCGAGGCCGCGCACCCGGATATCGAGCTGCGCGTGCAGACCCACAACAACCGCATCGATCTGGCCGGCGAAGGCTTGGATCTGGCGATCCGTTTCGGCGATGGCGACTGGCAGGGGCAGGATTGCACGCCGATCGTCGATACCTTGTTTGCACCATTGTGCGCGCCGGCGGTGGCGCGGAAACTGCGGCAGCCACGTGATCTTGGCAACGTGCCGCTGCTGCGTTCCTATCGCAACGACGAATGGCCGCGTTGGTTGCAGCAAGCGGGCGTCAGCGGCGTTGAAGCGCGTGGCGCGGTGTTTGATTCCTCGCTGACCCTGGCCAGTGCCGCTGCCGCAGGTGCTGGCGTGGCGCTGCTGCCGCTGCGCATGTTCGAGCAGGACCTGGCCGAGGGGCGTTTGTTGCAGCCGTTCGCACAGACCTTGTCGTTGGGCAGGTATTGGCTGACGCGGCTGCGCTCGCGACAGGAGCGCGAGCCACTGCGGCGGTTCCGGCAGTGGCTGCAGGCGCAGGGACAATTGGACCTGTAGTGCCGAGCCATGCTCGGCAGGGGCTTTACCAGCAAAAAGCTAACCTCACCCCACCCCCTCTCCCGCAAGCGGGAGAGGGGCTAAGGCAGTAGTGCCGAGCCATGCTCGGCAGGGGCGTCACCGGTAATGCCTCAGCCGAGCATGGCTTGTATGTTCCTCCCGGCTCCTACGAGGTATGTAAGAGCTAGGGTGGAGGGACCGTCAACATGATATCTGCGGGTACCAGCCGACAGACGAGCCGAG